>DASYBN010000483.1:0-5030 GCA_036500785.1 Acidobacteriaceae bacterium | reverse complement strand
CAACACGCCCCCCGTTCTCCACAGAACTTGCCCCTCGCGCGAAACACCTCACTCGCCCTAGAATCGTTCTCAACTCACGTGAACCCGCCCGCCGTGTCTTCAACCCCGGGCCGGCGTATCACCAGGGAGATCCGACCGTGTCCAGTGCCACCCTTACGCCCGACGTCGCCGCCGCCCCCACCGGCAACCTGGAGATCACGGTCTCACGCGCAGAACTGCTCCGCGAGCTCACCGCCGCGCAGTCCGTCGTCGAGCGCAAGACCACCATCCCCATCCTCTCGAACTTCCTCTTCGAAGCAACTGAAGACGGCCGTCTCACCATCACCGCCACCGACCTCGACCAGTCGCTCCACACCTCCTGCGCCGCGAAGGTCAAGAAGCCCGGCGCCTGCACCATCCCCGCGCGCAAACTCTACGACTACATCAAGCTCCTCCCCGACGGCGACATCTCCATCAAGCTGATGGACAACCACTGGGTGCAGATTCGCGCCGGCCGCTCCAACACAAAAATGGTCGGCATGGCCCGCGCCAACTTCCCGCAGGTCCCGCAATTCCCCGCCGCCGGCGGCTTCAAGATCAACGCCGTCACGCTGCACAACATGATCGCCAAGGTCATCTTCTCCATCTCCAACGAGGAGTCGCGCTACACCCTCAACGGCGCTCTGCTCGTCCTCAAGGCCGAGTCCATGGCCATGGTCGCAACCGACGGTCACCGCCTCGCCCACATCGAAAAAACCGGCGAAGTCATCGAAGGCATCTCCGGCGAAAAGAAAACGCTGATCCCGCGCAAGGCACTCTCCGAGCTCAACGGCCTGCTCGCCAACATGGAGCCCAACAAGGACAAGGCGCCGCAGTTCATCGAATTCGCCGACGACGACCAGACGCTCTTCTTCAAGGTCGGCGGCCGCGTCCTCACATCGCGCAAGCTCACCGGGCAGTTCCCCAACTACGAAGCCGTCCTCCCGCGCGACAACAACAAGTTCGTCATCGTTCGCAGCGAGGACCTCATGTCGTCGCTGCAGCGCGTCGCCCAGTTCGCGGACGAGCGCAGCGGAGCCATCAAGATCCGCCTCGAGCAGAACGAGCTCAAGCTCTCCGCGCAATCCTCCGACTCCGGAGAGTCCGAAGACATCATCGAGACGCCCTACAACTACGACCCACTCGTCGTCGGCTTCAACAGCTCCTACCTCATCGAGTTCCTCCGCGCCATCGGCGAGACCGGCGAAGTTCGTCTCGAGTTCAAGGACGCCCAATCCGCCGGCCAGATGCGCCCCGAAGACGGCAACGAAGAAACCCGCTACCGCTACATCCTCATGCCCATGCGCATTTGAAGCCCGCGCTGACGGCGCGTCATCGCCTTTGCGCGAAGCGCGTCCGCCGTGCGCTAGCACCGCCGGACTGGCGAACAACAAAGGCCCGCTCACCTGAGCGGGCCCTCTGTTTTGCGCTCACGTCCGTCGACCCGCGACCGCCCGCGGCGAGCAGTTCACCAACGGTGAATCCCCAGTGGTATCGTAGTCTCGAAGCCAAAGCATACCGATTTCCGCGAAGGGAGAGGATTGTCCGTGAAGTCCCCTGAGAACAACCTGAATTTGCTAGATAGCTTTACGCCAAGTTCCCGACCCATCTGCTGTGGGGGCGGGCACAAAGGCGACAGCCATGAACCCTGGCGAACCCTCCTTCACGATGCTTCACCCCGGGAGCACATAGTTCAGCTCTACCAGGATGAAGAGTTTCTCAACCGGGCCGTCTGCCGCTTTGCAGCCTCCGCATTGGCGCACGGAGAAGGCGTGATCCTGGTCCCAACGCCCGCTCACTGGGACGCTTTCTGTCCTCGTCTCGAAGCTGAAGGCGTAGACATCAAGGCGGCCCAGTCGCAAGGGCAATTGACAGTCGTCGACGCGGATGAACTGTTGCCCCGGTTCATGGGCGAACAAATGCCCGATGCGCCCGTGTTCCTCGGCCTTGCCGGCGAAGCGGTAGCCCGTGCGCGTGGGAAGAACCGCTATCCCAAGGTTCGCTGGTGGGGCGAGATGGTCAATGTGCTCTGGGAACGCGGCAACGCCGCAGCCAGCATGGCTCTTGAGGACTTATTCGATCAACTCGCGCACGAACAGGACATCGCGATCTTCTGCTCCTTCGTAATGGACAACTTCGATGGAGAGATACACACCCGGATGCTGCCCAGGCTCGGGCAGAATCACTCTCACCTCATTCCCGTCGAGGATTACACCCGGTTGGAGCGGGCCGTCGCTGAGGCGCTTCGCGAGATCGTCGGGCCGGTCGAGGCCAGCGTCCTTGAAACGAAGCTGCTCGAGGACTATGCGCCGCCCTTCACCATGCCATCCTCTCAGGCACTGCTGTTTGCGTTGCGACAGGCGCTCCCGGACGTCGCAGGAGCCGTGCTCCAGCGCAGCGGCGCTTTGTATTATGCTTCTTGACTAATCGCAGAGGCCCGGGCTCTTCCCCGGGGATAATTACCGCATTGGCCGTGAGACCTTCATCGGATACCAGCCTGGATCAAAAAAGATTGGATGAGCCTCCGGCGGCGACCCGGCCCGGGATGGAGCTCATTAATTGTGTCGAGCTCCCCGTTCTCGTCGTCGACCGCCACCTGACTCTCGTCAGTTTCAATCCGGCTGCAGCCGAGCTCTTGTCCCTCATGCAAGCCGACCATGGCAGGCTGGTGCATTCCATACAGATGCTCGCCGGAATGCGAAACCTTGAGGAGCTCTGTGAGCATGTCATCGCCACCGGGTCCTCACGCCGCGTGGAGGTGGCCGACGGCGCGGGGTCGTGGTATTCCGTCAGCATCGGCTGTCATAAGACGGATAAAAACATCAATGGCGCCGTGCTCACGCTGACCAACGTGACTGCTTTTCGCGAAAGTCTGGAACGCGCTATCGAGGAGCGTGAGTACACCAAATCCGTAATCAACACCATCGCCGATGCTCTGGTTGTCGTCGATGCAGATTTGACCGTGCACGCAGCGAACCAGGCCTTCTACGAGCTATTCCAAACCTCGCGCGAAAAGTCTCAGGGAGTTCACTTTTATCACCTGGGAAATGGGAACTGGGATGTTCCCCTCCTTCAAACACTGCTCCATGAGAACCCGCCTGCAAAGAATGATCCTCGATCTCTGGAGTGCGACCATGAATTCCCACAATTAGGACGCCGAACATTACTGCTGAACGCTTGCCCGTTGGTTCAAAGAAGCCATACCGGGCCGATATCGCTGATCACGATCCAAGACATCACCGAACGTAAACGCGCGATGGAGGCGTTGCGCGATAGCGAACAGCGCTTCCGGGCGCTTGTCCAGGCCACTTCGGACGCCGTGTATCGAATGAGCCCCGACTGGAGCGAGATGCGGCACCTCGGCGGCCGCGACTTCCTCGCAGACACCTCGGAACCGGATCGGAACTGGCTTCCGAAGTACATCCATCCGGAAGACCAGGAGTCCGTCCAGGCAGCCATTCAGAAGGCCGTTGCCACGCACAGCATCTTTCAACTGGAACACCGCGTAATCCAGGCGGACGGATCGTTGGGTTGGACATTCTCGCGCGCCATTCCACTCAAGAACGAACAAGGTGAAATTACAGAATGGTTTGGTGCGGCAACCGATATCACCGCCCGCAAACGCGCCGAAGAGGCTTTACTCCGCAGTGAAAAACTGGCCACGCTGGGGCGCATGTCTGCAACCATCGCCCACGAGATCAACAACCCGTTGGAAGCGACAACCAACCTCTTGTATCTCATCCAAACCAGTGAAGGCCTTCCGGAGGACGCCCGGCAGAATGCGAAAGCTGCTGATGCAGAGTTGAAGAGAGTCGCCCACATCACACGCCAGTCGCTCGGCTTTTATCGTGAGACCACGGGCCCTGTTTCCGCCTCGATCTCCGATCTGCTTGACGCTTCCATCGACCTTCTCCAGGCGAAAATCATCGGCAGGAAGGCGATCATCCAGAGGGAATGGGATGGAGAACTCATCGTCCAGGCCGTGCCCGGTGAATTGCGTCAGGTCTTCTCGAATCTCCTGGCGAATGCCCTCGACGCCCTGGAACCGGGAGGGTATATCCGAATCCGCGCTAAGAAATACCCGTCTGCTGCATCGGCCGCGGGAGGCTGCGTCCGCGTGATCTTCGCCGACAACGGCCACGGCATCGAGCCCGAGCTTCGTTCCCGGATCTTCGATCCCTTCTTCAGCACGAAGGGAAACATCGGCACAGGACTCGGCCTTTGGGTGACGAAGCAAATCGTTGAGAAACATGGTGGCAATATTCGTATGCGAAGCCGCCGCAATGCAGAACGGCCGGGTACGGTCTTCAGCGTAACATTGCCTGAGCGGTATAAACCCAGTTAGAGCATCGCGCCCTCGTCAACCGCCTCCGGCGTTTCACCCGCTCTGCGATAATCAAACTGTGCGGTTTCTCCGGTCTTTTCTCTCTCTCTCCTCCCTCGCCCTTGCTCTGACCCTCGCCACCGCAGGCTGCCACGCCCAGGCGCCTGCCGCCGCCGCGGGCACGCCTCTCACGCCCGCCGAGCAGCACCGCGTCGAGGTCCTCCTCCGCCAGAAGGCCAACCTCCCGCCCGCCGCCGTCGTCCACCTCGGCCCGCGCGCCCCCTCCGACGTCCCCGGCTTCGATTCGATCTCCGTCAGCTTCAGCGCCGAAGGCAAGACCTCCAAACCGGCCACCTTCCTCCTCTCCAAAGACGGCAAAACCCTCGCGCAGTTCTCCAAATTCGACCTCTCCGCCGACCCCCGCACCCTCATCTCCCCCGACGGCCGGCCCTCCCGCGGCGGCCCCGCCACCGCACCCGTCGTCATCGTCGGCTTCGACGACCTCGAGTGCCCCTACTGCGCGCGCCTCCACGAGAGCATCTTCCCCGCCATCACCCAGCGCTACGGCGACAAGGTCCGCATCGTCTACAAAGACTTTCCGCTCGAGCAGCACCCCTGGGCCATGCGCGCCGCCATCGACGTGAACTGCCTCGGCGTCCAGTCGCCCAAAGGCTACTGGAACCTCGTC
>DASYBN010000482.1:0-23909 GCA_036500785.1 Acidobacteriaceae bacterium | reverse complement strand
TCGCGACGAGTTCAAGGAGTATGTACTCGAGTTCCGGCAATCGTTCACGCACATTCATCTGACTGTCGACGAGACGGTGACACAGGACAGCCGTGTTGCGGTGCGGTGGACAGGGAAGATGCAGCACACTGGCTCGGGGCTGGGGTTTGCGGCCACTGGAAAGATCGTCCACGTTCACGGCATGTCGATCCTGCACCTTCGCGACGGGAAGATCTGCGCGGGGTGGAACGCGCTGGACCTCGGCAGCATCGTGCAGTTCCTCAGCGCGCTCTCCGCTCGTCCTTAGGATGGTTACGGTTCTTGTTTTGCAAGGTTGTACGCAAGCAATTGAAATTCGGCTCTCCAGTCGATCCTCACCACAACTTCCTGTGGGGTTCATGCGTCTGAGCGATAGAAGCACGGGCAACCGCCCACTGGAAGGAGTAACTTCATGAGAAAGCAGCTGCTTACTGCCGCGTTTGCGGCGGTCCTCGGGGTCGCTACGGCAGCCGGAGCACAGGTCTACGTTCGTGTTGGGCCACCGCCTCCGCGGCACGAGGTTGTTCCACCACCTCCGCATGACGGCTGGGTGTGGCGTCAGGGATACCACCGCTGGGATGGTCACGCGTACGTGTGGGTTCCCGGAGAATACGCCGCTCCGCCGCGGCCACATGCAAGGTGGGTTCCCGGTCACTGGCGCGATACGCCGCACGGCTACGTGTGGGTGGAAGGCCATTGGCGCTAACCATTGCACCATTGCATGGAGCGGAAGCGCTCCGCGCAAGAACCCGCGACTGACGGGACGCAGCAGCCGCGAGCGAGATCATCGCAGCGGCTGCTTTGCTTTTTGGGCTTGTATCATCAGCGAATGATGGAACCCGCACTGGCGGAGCGCGCGCGCCGCATCAAAGTCTTGCTGTTCGACGTCGACGGCGTGCTGACGGATGGAAGCATCACGATCATTCCGAACAGCAGCGAAACCGGCAAGGAACTCTCGGGTACCGAGGTGAAGAGCTTCTCCGCGCACGATGGCATGGGCATCGCGCTGGCGCACGTCGCCGGGCTGAAGGTGGGCTGGATCACCAAGCGCGTCTCGCAGGTGGTTGCGATCCGCGCGCGCGATCTGCGGGTCGAGCACCTGTATCAGGGGCAGCACTACAAGGTCGAGGCGCTCGATCAGGTGATCGCGGAGGAAGGATGCACGCTGGAGGAGATCGCGTATGTCGGCGACGACATCATCGATCTTCCGGTGCTGCGCAAGGTGGGGCTGGCTGTCGCTCCGGCGAACGCGCGGCCGGAGGTGAAGGCGATGGCGCATTACGTGACGCCGAATTCCGGAGGCTACGGCGCAGGCCGCGATGCGATCGATCTGCTGCTGGAAGCGCGCGGCGTGTTGAGCCAGACGATCGAGCAATATCTTGATCCCGAAAACGCTGAAGCCAAGAAGGCAGATATCGGCGTGGGCAATATGTAACGAATTGCTATCGCGGCGTCAGAGATGTTTCTGCTCGATTGCGATGACACGCAGTTCGCGATCGCCGATGTTCTCCAGCGTATGGGGTGGCAGTGGACCGGACCAGAGGGCTGTGCCGGAGGTTGGCGCTGCCGAGGCGCGGCTGTCCATCGTGATGTTTCCATCCGCGTCTCTGCGCACGCAGTCGCTCCAGGTGACGACGTAGAGAACGGCGGGCCAGCAGTGTGTGTGGAGAGGAACCGTCTCCCCGGGCTGCACGATGGTGTCGAGCACGCGAACCGCATCGTTCTCCAGCAGCACGCGATGGAAGCGCGGTGCTGCGATCATGGCATCCAGCAGAGTGATGTCCTGTTGGCTCATGTGCGCGATTCTACGGGCTCGGTCAGATGCTGACCTGCTCCATCCAGCTGACTACTTCGCCGCGTTCGTCGGCCTCCTGCACGGCGAGGTGGACCATGGGATGGCCGGACGCGGCGCCGTGCCAGTGCTTCTCGCCGGGCGCGAACCAGGCGGCGTCGCCTGGCGTGAGGCGTTCGATTTCGCTGCCGTAGCGCTGCGCGTGGCAGATGCCGCTGAGGATGAAGATCATCTGTCCGCGTGGATGGATGTGCCAGACGGTGCGCGCGCCTGCGGCGAAGGAGACGACGGCGCTGCGCTGGGTTGGCGAGTCATCGGGGCCGAGTACGGTTTGAATCCACACCTCGCCGTCGAACCAGTCGGATGGTCCTCGCTGTGTTGCTGCGTCTGCTCCGGGAATCGTCCTCATGGCTTCCACGTTACACCCGCGTGACTCAGGCGAAGAAAGCGCGAACGCGGCGGTACAATGCACTATGAGCTCTGCCCACCAACTCGAGCAGCCGGAGCTGCTGTCTGATCCGGATCTGGGGTGGGCGCATCCGCTGGTGCGGGAGTGGTTTCTGACGCGGTTCGGCTCGCCGACAGAGCCGCAGATCGCCGGCTGGCCCGCGATTCTGCGGGGTGAGCCGACGCTGATCTCGGCGCCGACGGGATCGGGTAAGACGCTCGCCGCGTTTCTCGTGTGCATCGACAAGCTGCTACGGGCGGCGCTTGAAGGGCGGCTCGCGCCGCACACGCACGTGGTGTATGTGTCGCCGCTCAAAGCGCTCTCGAACGACGTGCAGAAGAACCTCGAAGGGCCGCTGCGCGAGATTCAGGAGCTTGCGCTGACGCGTGGGTATCTGTGTCCGGAGATTCGCACGGGCGTGCGCACGGGTGACACGCTGGCGAAGGAGCGGGCTGCCATGTTGCGCCACCCGCCGCACATCCTGGTGACGACGCCGGAGTCGCTGTACATTCTGCTGACGGCGAACAAGCCGCGGCAGAACCTGACGCGCGTTTCGACGGTGATTGTGGATGAGATTCATGCGCTGGCAGACGACAAGCGTGGATCGCATCTGGCGCTGACGCTGGAAAGATTGGACGCGCTGGTTTGCGGAGAAAATCGGCTCTCGCCGGGCGCGATGCTGACCGGGATGAGTTCGGCGCCGCAGCGGATTGGGCTTTCGGCAACGCAGAATCCGATTGAGCTGGTGGCTGATTTTCTGGTGGGCTCGGGCGCGGAGCGCAGGCGCGCGACGATCGTGCAGGTCGGGCAGCGGCGCGAGCTTGATCTGGCGATTGAGGTTCCGTCGGCGGAGCTGGGATCGCTCACATCTATTCCGATGTGGGAGGAGATCTACGACAAGCTGGCTGCGCTGGCGTTGGAGCATCGCTCGACGCTGGTGTTTGTGAACACGCGGAAGTTTGTCGAGAAGATCAGCTTTGAACTGGCGGCGCGGCTGGGGCCCGAGGCCGTTGCGGCGCATCACGGATCGCTGTCGCGCGCGCTGCGTCTGGATGCCGAACAAAGACTCAAGGCCGGCGAGATTCGCATTCTCGTCGCGACGGCGTCGCTGGAGCTTGGCATTGATATCGGGAATGTCGATCTGGTCTGCCAGATCGCGACGACGCGCTCTGTCTCCGTTGCGATGCAGCGCGTCGGTAGGGCAGGGCATTGGCGCGGAGCGACGCCGAAGGGGCGGCTGTTTGCGCTGACGCGGGACGACCTGATGGAGCATTGCGCGCTGGTGCGTGCGATGCGTGCGGGCGAACTGGATCGTCTGGAGATTCCGGAGCAGGCGATTGATGTGCTGATGCAGCAGATCGTTGCTGCGTGCGGCGCTGAATCGTGGGAAGAAGATGCGCTATTTGAGGTGTATCGGCGGGCGTGGCCGTATCGGAATCTCACGCGCGCGGAGTTCGATGAGATTGTCGCGCTGCTGCATGAGGGGATTGAGAGCTCGCGTGGGCGCTATGGCGCATATCTGCTGCGCGATCGCGTGAATGGCCAGCTTCACGCGCGTCGTGGAGCGCGCATGACTGCGATCGGAAACGGCGGCGCGATTCCGGATACATCGCTGTTTGCGGTGATGCTGCAGCCGGAGAACGTGCAGATTGCGACGCTGGATGAGCACTTTGCGGTGGATTCCTCGCCGGGTGATGTGGTGCTGCTGGGCAACACGAGCTGGAGGATTCAGCGCGTCGATCCACAGGGCAAGGTGCTGGTGGAGGATGCGCATGGAGCGCCGCCGAGCATTCCGTTCTGGGAGGGTGAAGCGCCGCAGCGGACTGCTGTGCTGTCGAGTGGCGTTTCGGATTTGCGCGCCGAGATTGACCGGCGCACAAATCTATTGACGCCAAACGATCTTGTGCGCGGCTGTGTTTCGACTGACGCAGAGGCGCAGCTTGCGGATGCGCTGGCATGGATCGAGCGCGAGTGCGGAGTAAATGAATCGGCCGCGCGGCAGCTCGTCAGCTACATCGTGACGGGGCGCGCGGTGCTGGGTGCCGTGCCGACGAAAACGACCATTGTCGCGGAGCGGTTCTTCGATGAAGGCGGTGGTCAGCAGCTGATTCTTCATGCGCCATTTGGTGGCCGGCTGAACAAAGCGTGGGGGTTGGCGCTGCGCAAGCGCTTCTGCCGCGGATTCAACTTTGAGCTACAGGCTGCGGCGACGGACAACGGCATCAATATTTCGCTGGCCGAGCAGCACAGCTTTCCGCTCGCGGATGTCTTTCAGTTCCTGACGGTGCAGACGGCGCGGGAGCTGCTGGAGCAGGCTTCGATTCCGTCGCCGCTGTTCAAGAATCGGTGGCGCTGGGCTGCGGGGCGCAGCCTGCAACTGCTGCGCATGCAGAAGGGCAAGCGCATCGCTCCGCAGATACAGCGGACGCGTTCCGATGACCTGCTGGCGAGCGTGTTTCCGCATGCGTCCGCGTGCCCGGAGACGATGGTCGGTGACATCGAGATTCCTGATCATCCGCTGGTGCGCGAGGTGATGCGCGACACGCTTTCGGAGGCGATGGATATCGACGGGCTGAACGAGGTGCTACGGGCGCTCGAATGCGGCGAGATTCGCTGCATTGCAGTCGACACCGCAGTGCCGTCGCAGTTTGCGCATGAGTTCATCAACGCGATGCCGTACAGCTTCCTCGATCCAGAGGACGCGGCTGCGAGGCGCACGCGTGCGGTTTCTCTGAGCAGGTCGCTGCCGGATGCGCTTGCAGAGGGCCGCGGATGTATTGATCCCGAAGCAATTGCGACGGTGCGCGAGCAGCTCTGGCCGGACGTGCGCGATGAACATGAGTTGCATGATCTGCTGCTGTCGTTAGTTGTGCTGCCGGTGGCATGGTTCGAGAATCAGGCGGCGATGCAAGCCAGCAAGGCGCAGCATTGGGATCTGTTCTTTGCGCGCCTGGAGCAGCATGGGCGTGCGCAGCGCGTCGAGCTCGGAGGATGCGAGGCGTGGATTGCTGCGGAGCGAGTGAGCGATGCGGAGCTGCTGTGGCCCGAGTGCATCGCGCGCGAGAGCAGGGCAGAGCCCGTAGATGAGGCGGAGCTGCGCGAGAAGTCAACGGCGCAGCTTGTACAGGGCTGGCTGCAGCTTCTTGGGCCGACTACATCGGCGTATTTGGGCGAGATCGTGAGCTTGGATGCAGGTGCGATTTATCAGGCAATGCTGAAGATGGAGATGCAGGGGCTGGCGATGCGTGGCGTCTTCGAGCATGCCGCGTCGCCCGCCGACGCGCCATATGAGATTGAGTGGTGCGAGCGGCGGATTCTGCATCGCATTCACCGGCTCACCGTGCGCTCGCTCCGGCAGAGAACGGAGCCGGTCTCCGCGACCGTGTTCATGCGGTGGCTGCTGGAGTGGCATCGGTTGACGCCGCCGCAGGACGAAGCGCGCGTGCTGACTGGCGAAGAGGCTGTGCTTCGTGCGATCGAGCAGTTGGAAGGGTTTGAAGCTCCCGCGGCGGAGTGGGAGCGCTCGCTGCTGCCGGCGCGCGTGCCGAATTACGATCCGCGCTGGCTGGACAATCTCTGCCTCGCAGGCGTGGTTGGATGGGGACGCGTGTCGCCGCATCCCGCATGGCAGAAAACGGCCGGTGAGAGCGCAAAGCCGGCAGCACCGCGGAGGGTGATTCCGACCTCGGCGGCGCCGATCACGTTCTTCCTGCGGGAGTCCGCGGAGTGGCTCTACGCAGCTTTGACCAGCAAGCGTATCGATGAGCTCACGCTCGCCCAGTCGCTTTCGCCGGAGGCGCAGCGCATTCGCTCGCTGCTGTCGGAGCGCGGTGCAGCCTTCACGGCAGATTTGCAGCGGCTTTCAGGGCTGGCAAAGTTGCAGACAACGACCGCGCTGTGGGAATTGGCAGCGGCGGGCCTGGCGGCGGCGGACGGTTTCGATCAGTTGCGCGCGATGATGGATCCGCGGCGCAAATCGGTCGCGCTGGCGCAGACGCCTGCGACAAGCCTGCGGAAGCGCGCGGCGGCGCGTACGACGGCGGGGCGATGGTCGCTGCTGTGGAATCCCGCGGCACCGCCTGCGCATGAGGCGCATGTGTCCGGCAAGCAGCTCGCCAATGCCAGCGAGGACGAGCGTGCGCGGATTATTGACGCCGCGAAGCAGGCGGATGCTGCGCTTGAGGCGCACGCGCGTATCCTGCTGACGCGCTACGGCGTGCTGTTTCGCGAGTTGCTGGCGCGCGAAACGAACGCTCCTGCGTGGCGGGACCTTGCGCCGATGCTACGGAGACTTGAGGCGCGCGGCGAGATTCGCGGCGGCCGGTTTGTGAGCGGACCATTCGGCGAGCAGTTTGCGCTTGAGGATGCGGCGGAGTCGCTGCGTGCGTCGCGAGTCCGATCGACGGATGCAGTCGTTCCGATCGCTGCTGCTGATCCGCTCAATCTCGTCGGGATACTGCTGCCGGGCGAGCGGGTGGCTGCGATTCCAGGACGGCAGATTCAGCTTCGCAACGGCAGTCTCCATGGTGCGGAGGAACCCGCCAACTCGAGTGAAGACGCAGTTGCTGCGATGGTTCCGACAACCGCTTCACTGTGGAGCGAGGCCGCGGCGCAATGAGCGAGAGAATGCCGGAGCGCATTGCATCCGAGATCGCCAGCGAAGAGTCGCGCGTGGCGCAACCGATGACGCTCGCGCCCGAGGACTTTTATTACGAGAACGGTTTGCTGGTGTTTACGGCCGCATACCACCTGAAGCGCGGCTTCTGCTGCAACTCAGGTTGCCGGCACTGCCCATATCGCTGACGGGTCAGTGGGAAGAGGCAGCGCCGAGGCTGGGCGCTGCGGCAGTTGCGACGGAGCGCGCGTGCAGCTGAGCCGCATTCGCGATGAGCAGGAGCAGGCGCGGATCTTTGGAGTACGCGGAGAGCGCGGTATCGTCACGAACGGCGCGGCGCAGATCGAGTCCAGCATCGCTGCCTTTGCCGAGCCAGTAGAGCATGCGATCGGCGTCGTGCTCCCGAGCGAAGAGCTTGGCCATTTCAAGACACATGCCAGGGTAGTTATGAGAGCCCAGGATATGCGCGGTTGTTCCGCCGTTATCCTTGCCGCTCATGATGGTGGGATCGAGCTGCAACGCGTGCGCGAACTCCGAGCGGGCTTCTTCCGAATCGCCTTTTTCGAAGTAGGCAAGCCCAAGGTTTGCATGAAAGACCGCGGAGCGATTGTTGATTTTGACGGCGTGCCTATAGGCGCCGATGGCGGCGTGGTAGTCCTGGAGCGCGTACTCGGTGACGCCGAGATTGTTCCATCCGATGGCGTCCTTCTTGTGCGCGCGCACGGTGCGCAGGAACATCGCGCGGGCAAGGTCGACTTGCCGAAGCTCGAGACGCACGATACCCATCTTGTTGAGCAGGGTGCTGACATCGCCGCCGCGCTGCAGGGCGTAGCCGTAGTAGTCGAGAGCATCTTCAGGAAAACGGCGCGCGCGCAGCACATCGCCGGCGGTTTCAAGCTGCGCTGCGGTGGCGGTCCTGGGATTGGGAAGGTGAGGCTGAATCAGCGCCCAGTCGGGGCTGTTATGCAGAGCGGCGCGCTCATCGGCCGAGGTGAGGGGGGCCGACTGCTGGGGCGCAACTGCGTTGGAATTGGCGGCGCGAACTGCCAAAGGCGCGAGAACGAAGGCGAGCAACAGTACGCTGGAACGCATACGTCACCTCCCGGATGGCGCCTCTATATTGCGCTCAGGATGGTGGCGCGTCAAGCAGCGAATCAGCGGGCGGGCGTCAATGTGCAGACGATGCGGCAGTTGCGGGCGGCAGGGACGGGACGGACGGCCTGGCGTAGTATCCCCCGCTGGTGTGGACGGTGAGGCCGGGGCGGCGCACCTTGAGCTGCAGTTCGTGGTACTCGTTGGTGCGGTCGCCGGGCGCGGGCGTGAAGCTGAGCTGATAGGCGTCTTTGGTCTGCTCGAGCGCGCGGCGAAGGAGACCGGCGATGTCGTTGCTGCCGTTGAGCACCTGGCCGCCGCTCTGGACTGCGATCACCTGCAGGCCAAGATCGCCGATCTCGGCGTCGTGCGCGGATCGCGGGGCGTGGAGGAAGCTTTCGAAGTAGTAGGTCTGAGCGACATCCTGGCCGGCGCCGACGGGATTTACGGCGTCGACGACGACGTGCAATGCGCGCAGCTGGGTGGTGAGCGCGACGACGTCGTTGAAGATGAGGTTCGCCTGGGACTTGCTCAGTTCGACCGCGGGTCCGCTAAGCAGCGGCCAGCCGGGCGAGACCCAGATGATGCGCGTCGGTCCTGTGAAGGTGCGCTGCCCCATGAGCGCATCGAAGGCGCGCAGCGAGACCTGCATCCGCTCATCCGCGCCGTAGAAGCCGCTGGAACGCCGGAGATCGCGGAGTCCGATGGAAAAGTGGTCAAGCGAAGTACGCAACTCGTTGCCGTCGGTTGTGAAGTCCGGCCGAATCTGTGTCCCGGTGTCCTGCACGACGGCGAGCGTGGTGGGCTGTGGCAGCCGGCCGTCGTTGGCGCTGAAGAACTGATCGAGCTGCTGGCGTGCGAACGAGACGACCGTGTAAGGAAGATTCACAGCGTCGAGCACGATGATCACTTTGGTTTGCTCGCCGGTGACGGGGCGGAGTTCAGCGATGGACTGCGGCTTCTTGTTGTCGAGGAGCGTGAAGTCGTCCTTCGCGAGGCCGGCGACGGGATGACCGGAGTGGTCGTCGACTGTGACGTGGATGGTCATCAAGGGCGCATCGGATGGAGGCGCCTGCGCCGAGAGCGCAGCGGCAGGAAGAACAAGGAGTGCGAGAAGCAACGAGCAGAATTGGTTGTAGAGGCGCATGGGTCCCGGCTTCCTTAATGGTGACGTTGACGAGGCGCAGCCAGTCTCTCACGGGTTGTGTTTTCTGTCGCGGAAGCTAGTGCGGAGTTTCCGCGGGTGCGTTCAGTGAGGCTGTTGTTGCGGGTGGTGTGGCCGCGGCGGGTGGGAGGACGCGCACGGCGAGGCGAGGGAAGCTGAAGCTGCCGCCGGCGTCGTCGATGACGTTGATCTGGCAGATGTAGGTTCCAGGTTTCAGGCTGGTGAGGGGAACGTCGAACTGGAAGGCGACGGCGCCGCGCTGCGGTTCGTTGAGGCTGGTCGCTGTGACAACGGGGGTCTCGTAGATTTTTGCGCCGCCGGAGAGCAGTTCCATGCTGGTCAGGACGCGGACTGGGCCGTCCTCGCGGCGAGTGAGGCCGGGGGACGGAGCTGGTGGTGCGGAGGCGCCCTTCTCGCGCGTGGGATCGTAGACCTCATACAGCAGATACATGTGCTGATCCTGCCGGAAGACATGCGCGACGTTGGGGACCCACTGCACGCCGTCGCGATCGAGCGGGTTGGCGTCGTTCTTGTCCTTCACGGGCGTGCGCTGGTTGGAGAGGACGACGGAGCTCAACTTGACTGGGGCTTTCTTGAGGTCGGGGACGTGGATCAGCGTCTCGAAGCTGCCCATCGCTCCTGTCTGATTTTCGCGAACGACGAACTTGAGTTGATAGCATCCGGGCGCGAGGGTGAAGCCGGTGGAGTACTGAATGTTCTTGCGCTCGACCTGTTGGGACTGATTGACGGCGAGCTTTACGGTCTCGCGGACGTTGCCGACGCTGACGAAGTTGTGCTCGTCTTCGGTGGTGTCGACGGAGCAGACGTCGGTGTTCTTGCCGACGGGGCGGCGGACCTGGCCCATGATGTCGATGCTGGCTTTGTCGAGGTCCTTCACCTTCGCGAACGGAATCTGCGATCCGGGAACGATGAGGCTGACGGGAACGAAGAGCGCGCCGTTGCGCTGCCAGTCAGCGGAGCGGAAGTACAGCGCCTGAAGATAGACGGCGACGTCGGTTGCGGGCAGATCGCTGCGCATCTGGTCTTCAAGCGCGAGCTCGCGATCTTCGGTCTTCTGGTGCTGGAAGTCCGAGGGCGCGTAGTAGCCGGGACGGTACTCGAGCTTGATGTCGGGACGGTTCACCTTGATGGTCAGGTGGCGATAGGCTCCGTCCTTGCGCTGGTCGGTCGAGTGGAAGCCGAGGATGTAGTAGGCAGCGGTGTCGTTCTGCACCTGCTGGAAGGCGGGCGCGAAGTCGTTGGAGTCGAAGAAGGCCTTGCCGCCGGTGTCGCTCGAGAGCGTGGCGAGCGTCTCCTGCGAGGAGAAGTTGGCGTTGTACTGCGCGGTGATCGCGGCGCCCGAGTAGGGCGAGTTGCCGCGAAGGCTGCCCTTGCTCGCATCACCGCCGGGAGGCATCGCCTGCAGGCCGCGCGAATCCACGCTGTAGATGGCGAGGTTCGCCTTCGCAGCGGCGTTGGTTGCGGCGCGCAGGCTGGCCTGGTTTTCGATGCCGTTGCGCGTGAGGCCGCCGGAGAAGTAGAGCATGGACTTGCGCTGATCGACGTGCGCGAGGCTCTTCGCGATTGCTTGAATGGCGAGCAGTTCGCGGTCGGTGTTGAGGCTGTTGTACTCGGTGTCGTCGGCGGCGAAGGCGGTGGTGTCGTCGGAGGTGCCGTCGGTTGTGCCGGTGCCGCCGTTGGTGAAGCCGGTGGTGTCATCGCCGTTGTAGCCGGCGAGGACGCGGAGCAGAGCGGACTTGTCCGAGGTGAAGTCCTGATCGAGCGAGAGGCCGGTGGACATGCTGACCATCGCGACGAGGTCGGCTGGCTGCATTTTGTTGTTGACGTAATCCTTCGCGGCGTCGACAGCGCGATCGATGTCTTCATCCTGCATCGAGCTCAGGTCGAAGAACACGACGATGAGGCGATGGTCCTTGAGCTTTTCGGGGTCCGTACCGAATCTGCGCTCGAGCAGGTCCGCGATGGAGGCTTTGCCGCTGACGGTCGACTTTTCCGCGAGCGCTGCCGCTTCGTCGACGTCTTCGAAGTCGAAGCTCGCGATCTTATGCGGCTTTCCGTTTTCGAAGATCTGGAAGTCGCTGGGCTTGAGGCCTTTGACCAGCGCGCCGGTCTTCTTGTCGCGCACGACGACGTTCGTCAGCACGATGTTCGCGTTGACGCTCAGCGTGTAGCCGCTCTTCGTCTGCTGGACCGCGGTCCCTTGCGTGTCGGTGGTTTGCGGGGGCGCGGCTGTCTGTTGCGGCGAGCCGCCCAGCAACATCGCAATTCCTGTCACTGCCGACAATAGGTGCTTCATACAATCACCCTCTGCTAAAACCTGTAGCGCGCCTGCACCTGCAGTGTGCGCATCGCTGCGGCGGAGCGCACCGTGCCAAACTGGCTGTCGTTCCTATTGACGTCGATGCTGCTGTACTGCACGGTGTTGAACGGATTGCTTGCGGTCACGCGGGTTTCGAGCGAACGCGTTTCGCCGAAGCTGAAGGTGCGGGAGAGTGCCGCTGTGATGGCGACAGTTCCAGGACCTTCGATCGATCCCTGCGAGGCCGTGCCGTAGGATGTGCCTGGATTCGTGAATGCGGCGGTGTTGAACCAGGCGCCTTTCGTGCCCGGGCCCGCGATGGGCTGCGAGAAGTCGCGATTCGGGCGCTGCACAAAGACGTTCGCAGCGAGCGCTTCGGCCTGGTTGCCGGAGTAGGTGGGCGTGAAGTAGTTGCCGGTCGCGAAGGTGAAGGTGCCGCTGACGGAGAAGCCATCCAGCGCGTAGGCCCAGAAGCCGCCCTTGTTAAGGAAGGCGCGGTTGGGGCCGAATGGGAGCTCGATGAGCCAGTTGCCGGTGAGATTGTGGCGCTGATCGAAGCTCGAGTTTCCTTCTTCGAGATCGAGGCGGTAGAGATTCTGCACCGGCGTTCCGACGGCTCCGCCGACGCCCGAGGCGTTGTCGATGGTGTGCGAGTAGGTGTAGACGAAGCCGAGCGCGATGCCTTTCTGCTGACGCTTCTGCGCGCTAACGACGAGGGCATTGGCGTGCGAGCCGGCGCGTGACTCCTCCCAGTCAAACGGCGCGATGGAGGGCGTTGTAACGCCACTGGGCGTGACGTTCGGTGAGCCTACGACGTCGAGGTTGGTGCCCTTGGCGCCGTTGTAGCCGAGGTTGAAGACGATGCCAAGCGGAAGGGTGCGCTGCAGGTTGAGGTTATAAAGCTGCACCATGCCGAGCTTGTAGTTGGGATCGACGGCCCAGTTGTTCTGGATGCTGTAGGCGCTGGCTGAGCAGCCGAAGCCGTTGGTGAGATTGAAGTTCGCCGTCGTCGCCGGACGTGTCTGCGGGTTTCCGTTCGAATCTGTGTAGCTATAGGCGGTCTGCGTTGTGGTGCATCCCGTCGGTGTGGGATTCGGGTTAGTCTGCGTCGGTGCGTACGCTGCGTTGTTTTGCGTGACTGCGAAGGGCGGCTGGTGCGAGAGGTCGCGCGCGAAGGTGGCGTACTGGCCGGTGTTGTACATGATGCCGTAGCCGCCGCGCAGCACGGTGTCTTTGGTGAAGCCGGAGTTTTTGAAACGATAGGCGAAGCCAAGCCGCGGCGCATACATGGTGTGATCCGGATGGACGAGGCCGGCCTCGTTGCCGTTGCCGGGAGTGACAACCTCGTAGGGGAGCGGACCGTTGCTGGTGGGATAGAGATTTACGAGGCGGTCGTTCTTCTCGCTGTACGGACCGAAGTACTCGTATCGCACGCTGTAGTTGAGCGTGAGATTTGACTTGATGCGGAAGTCATCGAGCGCGTACCAGTCGTAGACGTTCTCGCGCAGGTAGGTCTTGTAGAGGCCAGCCTGGATTGAGGTGCTGGTGGGCAGGCCGAGGAGGAAGTCGGCGAGGGCCGAGCCTGACGAGACTCCGCCGGTTCCTGCAACCTGATTGCTCGGATTCGCAGTTGCATAACCCGTGAAGGTGTAGCTGCCCAGCGGATTGTTGCCGCCGATTGAATCTGCGTGCACGCGCCGTATGTCGAAACCGAAGCGCATGTTGTGCTTCTTGTGGCGCCAAGAGAGGAAGTCGGAGAAGCTGATGGTCTGATTAATCAGCTCACTGGGTGTGGTGTTGGAGAGCGACTGGTAGTTGCTGATGCTGAGGGTCGGCAGGCCGTTGTAGAAACTTGGATCGGCGAAGCCGCCGGAGTTGTTGGGCACGTTGAGGCCTGCCTGCTCCGAGGGATTGGTGCTGGTGTTGGTGAAGTAGTTGCGAACCTCGGTGTCGAGGCGGTTCCAGTTCAGGCTGGCGTTGTTGGAGAGCCGGCCGTAGCCGATGGTGTAGCCCACGTTGAGGCCATTGCCGTCGCTCTGCTGGGCTCCGCCGAGAGCGAGGAAGATGTTGCGGTCATCGGAGGCGGAGTGCGAGAAGTTGTAGCCGATGTTGATGTTCTGTCGCAGGGAGGGCGGGGCGTTGCTGTTGCGCCGACCGCCTCCGCCTCCTCCGCCGAAGCGACCGAAGGGCGTGCTGGAGCCCTGGCCGAGCGTGCGGACGTAGCGTGCATTCAGGTTGAAGTTGTTGTTGCCGGCGTTCGAGACGGTCTGGTAGTTGTCGCCCTGCGCGGTGAGCGGAACGTTCGGCAGTGGATAGTAGTTGAGGACGGCGAGCGCCTGGGGCGAGATCGGGACGCTGGCGTGGGCGAGATTGTTGCCGGGGATCGGCTGGCCGGTGACGGGATCATAGAGGCTGACGGGGGACTCTCCGCTGGCGGGCGAGCCGAGAAACGACTGCGAGAAATCGCCCGCGCGTTCGAGCTGCGTGGGGACGCGGCCGACGGCGAGGAAGGAGTTCAGGTTGCGCTGGCCGCTGATGTTCAGGAAGGCAAATTGTTTGGTGTTGGGCTTGGTGAGGCCCGGAATGTAGGGGCTGCCGGCGATGCTTGCGCCGAAGCGGTTCTGGTAGCCGGCGGGCTGCACTACCGGGCCGGCCGGCGACCACGGCGCGGAGTTCAGTGCGTTGTTGCCGCCCTGGTAGAAGATGTTTCCGTGCGGCTGCGCGGGATTGAAGTTGCGGAAGGCGCCGAATCCGCCACCGCCGGGGCCACCACCGCCGCCTCTGCCGCCACGAAATCCGCCGCCGCCACGGCCTCCGCCGGGACCACCACCGGGACCACCGCCCATCATCATGCCGCCGAGTAGGGAGACGATCTGGTTGGTGGGGTCGGCGCCCGGCGGGAGCTGACCGTTGGCGCGCGCTCGCTCGACGGCGTCCTCGACACGCTCGCGGATCTCGTCTTCGCTGAAGTTCGCGAGTCCGTTGGTCTGACCCATCTGCCCGTTAACGGCGATGGACTCGCTGCTCTGGCTGGCTGCGTCGGCGCCCTGGCCGAGGTTGCTCAGCGACGGGATCGCGACGTCGCTTGAGGCGGTTGCGGCGCTGGCGTTGGTGACGTCCGCGTCGCCGGCGGTGAGGCTGAGGCTCTGCGTGCCTCGGCCGAGGGCGTTGGTGCTTGCGGCGGCGGCCTCTTTGGCTTCTGCTGCGGCGACGCGGCTTGCGAGTTGCAGGCCGAAGTCGGAAGTCTTGGCCAGCGTTGCGCCGGCAGCGGCGTCGCTGCCGTTGAGCACGATTTCCTGGGTGACCGGAGCGAAGCCGGCGAGTTCCGCACGGACGACGTAGCGGCCGTTGCGAGGAATTGTCATCGCGTAGGTGCCGTCGATGGCGGTGGCGGCGGCGTACTTTTTGCCGGTGAGGGTGTTGGTTGCGGTGACGGCCACGCCGGGCAGCGGAATGCCGCCGGGCTTGCCGACGGTCCCGGCAATCACTGTGCCGCGGATCGTGCCGCCCTGCGGCTGTGGAGCGGACGGCTGCGTTGCGGAGATGGTCTGTGGCGGTGTTGCAGGCGAAGGCGCAGGCGCGCTCTGCGCGTGGAGCGTGGCAAGCCCCGCGATGCATACAGCGACACTCCACCCGGCTGATCGAAGCCTCACCCGTCCTCCTTCATATGGTTGTAAACGTACTGCCGGCGCTGGCCGGCAGAGCATCGGGAAGCGAACTTTCGCGCGCTACTTCGGCGGTTGCGCTGGGGCGGCGGGCTGGGCGGGCCCCGGGGTCGCGTTTGCATCTGAGCTCGCGCGCCGTCCTGCTCCTGGTGTCATCACGGTCAGGTCTTTGGCGATGAATCTTCCGGCCTTTACTTCGCCAGGTCCGGCGACGCGGTCGCCGACCTTGATGTCCGCAAGCGTGATGCTCTCGCCGGTGGGCGTTGCGGCGGGCTGGTTTGCGGTTGGAGCGGAGCTGGTTCCGGCTTCAAAGCCGCCGCGATAGACGAGACGCCCGCGGCGGAAGGACGTTCCCTCGTCGAAGCCGATGGTTTGGGAGACGCCGTCCGGCCGCTCGACCGTCATGGTTGCGTTGTCCATATCGATCGCCGTGACGCGGCCGGCGATCAGTGTCTTGCCGAGGTTGGCGAGCTGCTGCTTGCGCGCCTCTTCGATCTGCTTCATCTGGTCGGCGTCGACGGAGATGATCATCGCGGCGTGCAGGGTCTTGTTCGGGGCGTCGAGATTGCCCATCGCCATCAGCCCGTCGCCGGCTTTGAGATCGGCCATTTTGCCGGGCACGCCGCGGCCGCGCATCACGCGCGTGTTGTCGGTGGTGACTACCTGATAAACGGCCCCGTCGACGGTCTTGATCGTCACCTGCGGTCCGGTGATCGCGGTGATGATGCCGCCAACGCGTTGCATTCCGGCAAACTGGCCGCGAGCGGAGTCGCGGTCCGGCGTGTCCTGCGCCTTCGCGGGTGCGGCTCCCAGAGCAACGAGCAATGCCAACGCGACTGCCGCCCACCAACCCTGCCGTCTCATCTTTGCTCCTCGTCTCAGCCGCTGTTGTTAACTGATTAAGACGGTAAATCGGCAGGGAAGACGCGCTTTGCGGGGGAATTTTGTCTCGTCAGAAGTCCCTGGATCGCCGGACTTGCGGTGCGCGAACGGAAATTTCGGAGCGGCGGTTCATAAGAGTGAATCTCCTGACATTTGCCAGCATCTTTCTGGCGTACACTCTGCGATATCGTGGCGCTGTTTTGGCGCCGTCCAGAGCAACGGCTGTATCTACCCTCCGCATCGGATAGCAGGAGTTCAGCCCGCCATGTTGATCCAGCAGTCTGCCGCAGCCACGCTGCTTTCCCGTTTTCGTGCCGTTCGCTCGGCGACCATGCAGTTCTGCGCTCCGCTGACGGCAGAGGACATGATGGTGCAGTCGTGCGCGGAGGCTTCGCCCATCAAGTGGCATCTGGCGCACACGTCGTGGTTCTTCGAGACGTTCGTTCTCAGCGAATTTGTCGCCGCGTATCAGCCGTTTCATGCGGATTTTCGCTGGCTGTTCAACAGCTACTACAAGGCGCTGGGCGAGATGCCGGAGAAGAAGCTGCGGGCCAGCTTCTCGCGGCCGCCGCTCGAGCAGATTCTTGCTTATCGCGAGCACGTTGATTTCTGCGTCGGGCGTTTGCTGGAGCAGGGAACAGAGGACGAGGCGCTGCGGCGTATCACGCTGGGGCTCGAGCACGAGCAGCAACATCTGGAGCTGGCCGCGACAGACATCAAGCATGCGTTCTTCACCAATCCGCTGCGGCCGGTTTATCGTGAGCGCGCGTTTCCGCCGTCGCTCGAGACGATTGCGCCGCCGCTCGAGTGGCTGAGCTTTGCGCCGCCTGCGCCGGGTCTGGTTGAGATTGGTATCTCGCCCGATCCGAACGCGGTGGAGGGTTTCGCATTCGATAACGAGACGCCACGCCATCCTGTGTATCTCGCGCCGTTCCGTTTGGGTGCGCGGCTCGTGACGTGCGCCGAGTACCTCGCGTTTCTGGATGAGGACGGGTACTCGCGTCCGGAGCTGTGGCTTTCGGAAGGATGGGAAACGATGCGCGCGCAGGGATGGACGGCGCCGCTCTATTGGCAACGCGATCCCGCGACGCGCTCGGGCTGGAGCATCTTCACGCTTGATGGGGCACGTCCGCTTGAGCAGCTTTCAGAGACGCCCGTATGCCATCTGAGTTACTTCGAGGCCGATGCGTTCGCGCACTGGAGCGGAGCGCGGCTGCCGACAGAGTTCGAGTGGGAGTATGTCGCGGCGCAGCATCGCGTGACGGGCAATCTGCTCGGCGACGCGCCCGAGAGCAGCGCGCTGCATCCGCTGCCTCCGGTTGCACTCGAAGATCGGCGTCAGCCGCAGCAGCTTTATGGCGATGTGTGGGAGTGGACCGCGTCACCTTACACGGGCTATCCCGGTTACAAGCCGCTGCCGGGAGCGCTGGGCGAGTACAACGGCAAGTTTATGAGCTCACAGATGGTGCTGCGCGGCGGCTCCTGCGTGACGCCGGCGTCGCACATTCGCGCGACGTACCGCAACTTCTTTCATCCGGCGACGCGCTGGCAGTTCAGCGGTCTGCGCCTCGCCAGGGATGCAAGCTAAGCATCCAATCTCCTGTCGTTCCGGCTTGGGGCTTCGTTCGCGCGATGCCGCCGGCAGTGAGTCTGCATTCGCGAAGTAGAGAAGAGGCATGGGGACCGTCATGGCAGCTACGATCATCGACACAACGAGCAATCTCGGAGATCCGATTCTGGCTGACGTGCTGCGCGGCCTTGATGTGCCGGCGGGCGAGCAGAAGACGCTGCCGCCGTGGTTGTTCTACGACGAAGCGGGCTCCGCGCTGTTCGAACAGATCACGGAGTTGCCGGAGTACTACCTTACGCGCGCCGAGCGCTCGATCTTCGCCGAGCGCGCGGACGACATCGTTGCATGCGCGGGGCATCCGCTCACAATCGCTGAACTCGGCTCCGGTACCGCGTCGAAGAGCGGCCTGCTGCTCGCTGCTGCCGCGCGGCGCCAGCCCGAGCTTGTTTATCAGCCGATCGATGTGAGCCCGTCCGCGCTGGAGAAGGCTGCGGCGGCACTGACCGGCATGATTCCCAACCTGCGCGTGGAGCCGCAGATCGCGAACTACGTGTCGAACGGCTATGCCATTACGCGTCCTGACGACTGCTGCATTCTGGCGCTGTACATTGGGTCGTCGATCGGCAACTTCGGGCCCGAGGAGGCGCGCTCGATTTTGCGCAAGCTCCGCAAACACTTCAGGCAATCCGGTGACGCTCTGCTGCTGGGGGTGGATCTTGCACCGAACCGTTTCAAGACTGTCGAAACGCTCGTTGCCGCGTATGACGATGCCGCCGGCGTAACTGCGGCGTTCAACAAAAACATTCTCGCGCGGTTGAACCGCGAGCTGGGTGCGGGTTTCGAGATCGACTGCTTCCGGCATGCGGCGTACTGGAACGCGCCGGAGAGCCGCATCGAGATGCACCTTGAGAGCATCGTCGCGCAAGACGTGACGATCGCGGGACGTCCGATTCACTTTGCGCATGGCGAGAGCATCCACACGGAAAACAGCTACAAGTTTACGGAGCGGGGCCTGCGCGAGATGCTGCACGATTGCGGCTTCGGCTCTCCGCAGTGGTTTGAAGATGCGCAGAATTACTTCGGGGTGGCGCTGGTCTACCCTGCCTAGCGCGACCGCCTGTAATCGCCACTCTTGCCGCCGCTCTTGGATTCGAGCACAACCTCGCGAATGCGAATGCCTTTGTCGAGCGCCTTGGTCATGTCATAGACGGTGAGCGCGGCGATGGCAGCTGCGGTCATCGCTTCCATCTCCACGCCGGTGCCGGCGACCGTGGCGGCTGTGGCGCGAATCGCAACGCCGCCTGCGACGATCTCTGCTGCGACGTCGACGAAGCTCAATGCCAGTGGATGACACATCGGAATCAGCTCGCTGGTTTTTTTCGCGGCCTGGATTCCGGCGAAGCGGGCTACTTCAAGCGGATTGCCTTTGGGATTTTGTGGCAGCGCGGCGAGGACTGCGTCGTTCAACTCGACGAAGGCGGTAGCGACGGCTTCGCGGCGAGTTTCGGTTTTTGCGCTTACGTCGACCATGTGTGCGCGGCCGGCTTCATCGAAGTGCGAAAGCTTGTCGGTCATAGGTTTAATCGCTTGCGGATCTTCAGTCGATGCTACCGCAGCAGCACGCGCATGCTCTCGCCGGCGGCGAAGCTCTGCACTCCACCTGGCAGCACGACGAATGCATTCGCTCGCGCGTTGGCGGCGAGATCGCCTGATCCCTGCCACGGCACCGGGCGCACGCTCACCTGTTTCCAGTCGCTCTCGACGATGGCCGGCAGGAACCGTGTGACTCGCATTCCGCAGTTCACGTCGGCAGCGAGCCGGGCTTCGATGAACCTGGGTGCAATTTCGGTGCGGCCGCAGAGGGCGCGCAGCATCGGCGCGACGAAGAGCCGAAAACAGACTTCGGTCGAGACGGGATTGCCGGGCAGGCCGAAGAAACAGGTCCACGCGCCGGTCCATGGTGGTTCGTCCTCGCGTGGCACGGCGATCCGCTTCGGCACGCGCCCGAAGACCACAGGCTTGCCGGGTTTTATCTGCGCGCCCGTGAAGAAGAACTCCGCGCCAAACTCCAGCAACACCTGCTCGACGAAGTCGTACTTGCCCATGGAGACGCCGCCCGAGAGGATCAGCAGGTCGGCCATGGTTCCCCGCGAGATTCGCTCGATCAGGTCCTCGCGATTGTCCCGCGCGATCTGCAGCCGTTCGCCGAAGCCGCCCTCCTCGTCGACCAGCGCCTGGAGCGCATGGCCGTTGGAGTTTCGTATCTGCCACGGCTCGGGTACGGCGTCGAGCTCGACCAGTTCATCGCCGGTGGCGATGATCGCGACCTTCGGCCTCTCGAAGACCTCGAGGTGCGATCGCCCACAGGCGGCTGCCAGGGCGACTTCAGCCGCGCCCACGACTCGTCCCGCCGGAATCACCTCCGCGCCCTTACGGGCCTCGGCACCGCGCGGAACGATGTTCTCGCCCGCAGCGAGCATGCGGCCCGGTGCAGCGCGGAGGCGGCCAGGTGCGGCGCGCAGCAGTTCGTCGGCGCCGGTCAAGGTGTGCTCCACCATGAGCACGGCGTCGGAGCCGTCCGGGACGGGAGCGCCCGTCATGATTTCGACTGCTTCGCCATCGCGGAGGGCATCTCCGCGCCAGCGGTCGCCGGCGCGCACACTGCCGAGCACACGCAGATCGCGGCCGGCGGCGATGTCCGCACTGCGCACGGCGTAGCCGTCCCGGGTGGACCGCCGGAAGGGTGGCTGGTCGCGCTCGGCACGAACCGGCTCGGCGAGTACGCGCCTGAGGGTATTGTTCAGTGCAATCGGCTGCGGCGCTTTCGCGGGCCGCGACACGCCAGACGCGTGCCGCAACACCTCGGTCAAAGCCTGTTCGAAGTCCAGCACCCGATCGTTCACGGTCGCCTCATACAAAAGAGCAAAGCCCCGGTCGAGCATTCTCGACCGGGGCAGCTCTCACATCATCACTTCTTCCGCGCGTTGTAGTGCGTATCGATCTTCTCGCCGAGACTGGCGAGGACCTCTTTCACTGCTGGCGCATGCGGACCATCGGGAGCCAACGCGAGGTAGTGCTGATAGGCGTCGACGCATCCCGGCGGCGGGATGATCTTCTGCGTCTTCGCATCGAAGGTCGACTTCGCGATGAGGGCCTGTCCCTTGATGAAGTAGGGATCCGGGCGGGTCGGGTCCGCGGCGATGGCTTTGTCGGCGGCTGCGTTGGCTGCTTCGGTCTGGCCGGCGTTGAACAGCACCGCCGCCTCGTTGTTGTAGAACATGCCGGCGTTCTGCGGCTGGGCTTTCACGGCGTTGTCGAAGGCCGCGGTCGACTCCTGCAGCTTGCCTTCCTTGGCCAGCACGTTGCCAGCGCCGTTCCACGCCGCTGCCTGATCGGCCGGGATGGGCTTCTTCGAGGCAGCGTCGAGCTCGGCACCCTTCTTAAACGCCTCGACTGCAGCGTCGTAGTTCTTCGTCGCCTCATCCTTGTCGGTCTTGGCGAAGTGATCGCCCTGAGCGGCCAGGGTCTCGGCATACGTGATCCAGAGGATGCTCTCATCCGGCTTCGCGTCAACGGCTGCCTTGATGTCTGCGACGTCCTTGCTTACATCGCCGTGGGTCGGAGCTGCGGCCTTGAGATCGGCGCGCACGGCGAGCAGCGTCGTATTCAGGTTGGCGATCTTCTTGTTGGCCTCACTTGCGGCGGCGTTGTTCTTCTTGAACTCTTCCAGCTGCTTGCGCTGCTCCGGCGTCATGGCCTTGAGGTACTCTTCGCGAGTCATATCGAAGTCGAGCGTCTTGTCCGTCTCGCCTGACTTAATGTTCAGCTGCTGGAAGTCGACGTCCTTGTCTTCCTGGGAGACCACGACGAGGTAATCGCCGGGCGCGACGTTGGTTGCCGTGTAGTTGCCCTGCGCGTCGGTGGGGAAGGTGGCGATATACTTCCGGTCCTTCGCGGGTGCGCTCAGGTCCTTGGTGAACTTCACCTGCCCGTTGGTGACCGGCTGTCCGGCCGGGTTTGTCACCTTTCCGTGCACGGTTGCGTTTTGCGCAACTGCAGGCGCGGCAACACCGATCGCCACAACGGCCGTGGCCGTCAACAAGATGTCTCTCCAGGTCTTCATACGTTTCCTTCCTTCATGCGAAATCATCGCGGCTTGTTATCCGCTGTCCACGCTCAATTTGGACGCGAAGCCGGCCCTTGCCGTCATCCTTCCCCAGCGTTTTGATGAGGCGGCGATCTTTCGGGCAGCACGACCAAGTTACATGGATCGCGGGACCCGTTCAACCCGCTGGAATCAAACGCCGCCGCGACCTCGGCGGGACTCCGGATCGGCCGCGACTTCGGCCGCCGTCACGTCCTCGAGGCTCTCCGGTGATTCGTCCGCCGATGCCAGAACCTCGCGCGCCCTCGCCTCGTCCTCGGGCCGCACCTGCAGCCTCGCCGAAAATGCGATGGGGATGAGATTGTTGGCGTTCTCACCCTGCAGGAAGGAGGTGATCCCGGCGCCGTCGAGCACCATGCGCGCCATGTTGGCAGTCGCCGGGTCGGGAAGCACCGCCACGGTTACCAGTCCCTCGGCCGGATATTCCGCGGATTCCTCGGTCAGCCGCTGCAACTCGTCGTTCTGTTCGCTCATGCTCGTCTCATTCTGCGCCGGCTGTCCCGGCACTCTCATTTCGGTTCCATCGACTGCAGGTGGAACGTGATGGTTCCCCAGAACAGCCGCGCCTGCATCTGCACGGGAAGATGCCGGGTGTCGTCGGTGTACCAGATCCAGATCTGGCCGCGGTTTTTCACTACGCCCTCGTCGGCGGTCGCTTGCACTTTGACGGTCTGGAAGGTGCCGGCGGGTGTCTTGATCTCTTCTTTCGACTCTCCTTTCATTCCGACCGTGACGGTTCGCATGCTGTCGGCCAGCGGAAAGTAGATCGTCGTACCGACGTTCAGCGGCTGCGATTGCGTGTAGAAGATGGCGGAGAGCGAATCGGTGACGCAGGCCGGGATGTTGGCCTCTTTGCGGGTTGCGGTGCCCTTTACCAGGTTGCGCTCGTTCTGGGCCTGGCGGCCGCGCGCATAGTCGAACATCAGCTCGCTGGCGATCTTGCGGCGGCCCTCCTGAATCTGCTTGTTGAAGCCGATGGAGCAGCCGGTCTGCAGGCTGAAGCCGGACTGGAAGCGGTCGACCACCGGAAACAGCATGTTGATGGCGCCGATGGTGTCCGCGGTGGCCGAGATCTTCAGCACGCCGTCGGCCTGGTCGAGATGGAAGACTGCAATGCCGGCCGTGAAGACACGCCAGTCGACCGTGAAGGTGAGGGTCTGATGCTGGGGATATTCGAAGCCGCTGATGGGGGCCTGCAAGGGGGGAATCGGGCGTTGCGGCGCCGGGGTTCGCGAGGAGATCTGTGCGCCTGCCGCAGCCGCTACGGTCACGCCAAGCGCAAAGACGGTCCGCAGAGCCGAGCACATCCAGGGCTTCAAATTACCGTCTCCCCTTTGCCACCAGAAATCGCCACCACTAGAAATGCCCGCGATACAGCCACATACGCGCTATGAGGGCGGCGTAGAGCGCTGCGGCGCCAATGCTGGCATTGTACTCGCGGTGGTGAAGATATCGCTCGCGCGAGAACCTGCCCATCCCCCGTTCCGCGTCCGCGAACCGCGCCGGTGTGAGCCGCGGGAGCAGCCTGGGAACGCGGTCGGCGTACTCCTGAAACTGCGGAAACGCACCGCGCAGGAATTGCTCTTCGGAGAGGATGGTCGGCACATAGATGGCGAGAAACATCACGACCAGCAGCACCGCCAGCCAGAGCTGGCCGGCGGCCACGGCAAATCCGAACGCCACCGCCATCGAGCCCAGATAGAGCGGGTTGCGTGTGTACGCGTAGGGTCCGGTGCGCGTGAGCTCGGCGTTCTTCTTCACGTATCCGGCCGCGTAGGCGCGCAGCCACAGCCCCGGAATGATCAGCACAAGGCCCCAGGCGAGCGTCGTCCAGCTTGGCCGGGCAAACACCAGAAACACGGCGGCGACCACAAACCCCAGGGGAACGCGAGCTCTTCGCGCGATCCGCTGCCATCCTCGCCGCTCCGTTGCCATCTCTCCATCTTCGCAGATGAGGCGGTCGGGGTTTCGTTTGTGCTATCGGCCGAGCGGGATGCCTGTGGAGCTAGCCGGCTGGGGTGCAACGGGATCTGGTGGTGCACCTTGCGTCAGATCCTCGAGCTGCCGGAGGACTTCATCGACGCCGAGGCGCGCGAGTCCGGCATCGGTTTCGGCAACTCGTTTGTGGCTCGTGACGGAGCCGGCGCCGCGCAGAACTCGCATGGGGCCGAAACCCC
>DASYBN010000481.1:0-8004 GCA_036500785.1 Acidobacteriaceae bacterium | reverse complement strand
CGGCGACTGAGCGTCGTGGAAGAACTGCTCGCTGGAGACGACGACATGCGTGTGATTATTGCATCCGCTGCGAGGCCAATCATCGATCGCTCGGCGGCATCGACGAGGTTTGTGCGACGATGCTCCCATGAGTGAAGCTGCTGTGCACGCGCAGGCGACGGTGGATCCGCCCGCGGAGCACCATCTTCGGCGTCAACTGCGTTTGCGTGACCTTGTGCTCGCGCAGGTGCTCACCGTCGTGGGAAGCGCGTGGGTCGGGATTGCAGCGGGGCTTGGCCGAGCGCAGACGGTTGTATGGCTGCTCGCGCTAGTGAGTTTTTATCTGCCGATGGCGGTTGCGGTCTTCTATCTGAATCGCGCAATGCCGCTCGAAGGCGGGCTGTATGTGTGGGCGCGTGCGGCGTTCGGCGATGCACTGGGTTTCATGACGGCGTGGAATATCTGGCTGTACGCTCTTGCGAGCATCGCGACAATTCTGTTTCAGATTCCGAGCGAGATGGCGTACATGATCGGGCCGTCGGCGGCGTCGCTGCCGGAGAGCCATGCGTTTGTGTACTCGCTGCTGGGTGTGCTGGTGTTGCTGCTTGGGTGGACTGCGCTGCGCGGGCTCTCGCTGGGCAAGTGGATTCACAACATCGCCGGCGCATCGATGATCCTGGCGTTTGCTCTGCTCATCCTTGCGCCGCTGTGGTCGTTGCTGCATGGACACCCGGTGCACTTCGCTCCGTTTACGTTTGCGCTGCCGCATACGGACAGGGAGTCGCTCGCGCTGGTCGGGCAGATACTGTTTGCTTCGGCGGGGCTCGAGTACATTGCGATTCTGGCGGGCGAGACGCATTCGCCGGCACGCGATATCGGCCGCAGCGTGGTGATCGCCACACCGATTGTGTTTGCGATGTTCATGCTCGGGACCGGATCCGTGCTGGCCTTTCACAATGCGAATCCGGGAGTTGCGATCAACTACATCGCACCGATCCCGCAGACGCTACGGTTGGCGTTTGCAGGCACCGGAGCGGTGGGCCTGCTGGCGCGGTTCAGCATCCTGCTGCTGCAGATCCGCATACTCGGTGCATCAAGTTATCTGTTCACCGGTGTCACACGCTTGCCGATGACCGCTGGATGGGACCATCTTGCTCCGCACTGGTTCACTCGCCTGCATCCGCGCTATCGCACGCCAGCGAACTCCATCTACTTCACGGCGGCCGTGGTCGCGGCGATGCTGGTCTGCGCGTCCCTGAAGGTGCGCGCCGCGGAGGCGTTCGATGTGCTCAACAACGTGTCGACTGAGTTCTATGTGCTCGCGTATATCGGGATGTTCGCGATCGGGATCTTCGGCGCGCGGCATCTGCGCAGGCACCTTCCGGGATGGGTCATCGCCTGGTGCGTCCTCGGTGCACTGACATGCGTTCTGACTTTTGTGTTGAACGCCTATCCGTTTGTCGATGTGGCGAGTCCGGCGCGTTTTGCCGTCAAGATTCTCGGCGCGACGGCCGCTGCCAATGTGATCGGCTACCTCTTCTATTGGCGTGCGGCGAATCGGTCGCGGCGAGCATCGAATCTGCGTGCCTGAACTTCCTGAGGTCGAGACGGTTGCGAATGGCGTGAACGCGCGCGTACGCGGGCAGCGAATTGTGCGCGTGTGGACGAGCGGCAAACCGCAGACGTTCAAATCTCCGGAAGAAGAGATCGTGGAGGCGCTGACCGGAGCGACGATCGAGCACGTGCGCCGTGTCGGCAAGTCGATTGTGTTCGACCTGAAGCGCGCAAAGAAAGCGGCACCGCAGTTTCTGGTGCACCTTGGGATGACGGGGCGGCTGCTGGTGTCACAGCCGGGTGTTCCGCTGCCAGCGCACACGCATGCGGTGCTGACGCTCGCCGATAAGCGCGAGATTCGCTTCGTCGATCCGCGCCGCTTCGGGCGGCTTTCGATTGTGCCGCTGACGGCGGACGAACCGAAGGGCTACAGCGGACCGGGCAGGGAGCCGACGACGATCTCAGCGGAGGAGTTTGCGAAGCTGTTCCGCGGACGCAAGCTGGCGATTAAGGCTGCGCTGCTGAATCAGTCGATTCTGCACGGCGTGGGGAACATCTACGCCGACGAGAGCCTGTTTCGTGCAGGCATCCGGCCGCGGCGCGCTGCGGGCCGCCTCACGCGCGATGAGCTTGCGCGGCTGCATGAAGCTCTGCAGCAGGTGCTGGCACACGCGATTCAGCTGGGCGGATCGTCCGTCTCAGACTACGTGGATGCGGATGGGGTGCGCGGCTTCTTTCAGCTGCAGCACAAGGTCTACGGCCGTGCAGGAGAGGACTGCGCCGTGTGCTCGGAGCCGCTGAAGAAGATCGTTGTCGGCGGACGCACGACGATTTACTGCGCTCGCTGCCAGAGTTAGCGGCAGGGTCAGCAGCCGTCGGCAGCCTGTTCGGCGCTGACGGCAGCGCCCACGACGCGAAGTGTCTGGTTGTCATCGACGATTTCAACCGAGTAGCTCTGCAGCGGGCTCATCTTCACCATCTGGTGCAGGTAGTCGTCGAGCACTTTGAGATCGAGAAAGCGAACGTTGTATCCGGTGATGAAGAACTTGCGCGCGCCGGCCTGGTGGATGACGGTGGCTGTGGCTGCGGCGAGCGCCTTGTGCCACAACTGCCTGAACTCCACGCACCGGGAATCGCTTCTGCGGGCCGCGGCCTCGAAGACCTCTTCGGGCTCCTTGTCGAGAAACCGCAGCCGCATGGCTCGATGGCCCATGATGCCCTCAAGGTGACCGCGGCCGCCGCAGCCGCAGTAGTTCTCCTTATCGTCGAGGCTCACAACGGTGTGGCCGCCCTCCCACACGCCATCCGAGACGGGGTAGCAGCCGTAGCCGATGCCGGTGCCAATGGTCCAGACGCGCACCTGCTGATCCAGCCTGCCGTGCTGCGACGCGAGACCCGCGGCCATCGCATCGGCATCGTTTACTACCGTGACGGGCGCCTTGAGTCCGCGTGAGGCGAGCCCCGTCGCGACAAGCTCCTGTATGCGCGCGCCCTTCACCTGCGGAAGGTTTGGCGATTCTTCGACAACGCCGCTGCGGACCAGTCCCGGCAACGCAACTCCGACGCATTTGATCGTTGATTCGCGTCCGCGCGCGGCCTTCAGGGCGAGATCGCAGATGCCGTCGACAAGCGACTCGGTCGGCAGCTCCACGAGAGAATCGTCGTCGTCCTCATCCTGCGGCGCGGAGCCTGAAGGGTAGGAGAGCAACTCGCCCTGCAGCTTGTGGTCCACGACGAGGCCGGCGTAGATGCGCTGCGCCATATTGACGCCGATCGCCTCTACTGGCTCGTTCGTTCCGTTGCCCGGCTTGTTCCTTCCCGTCATTCTCCGGCTCCTCCGGGCCATGGCCCTGGCGTGCGCTTGAAAGAAACGAATCGCCTAAAGCTAGTGACAGTAGCGTGCGGCAGGAACGATCGTCAATCGTGGCTGCCTGCAGCCGTTATGCGCATGGCCTAATCCAGCTTCGAAACCCGATTCAATCCGTTGAATGCGGCGACCTTATAACACTCGGCCAACGTTGGATAGTTGAAGACGGTGTCGACGAAGTACTCGAGCCGGCCGCCCAGCGCCATTACGGCCTGTCCAATGTGAAGCAACTCACTGGCGCCCTCGCCGATGATGTGCACGCCAAGGATGGAGTGATTCTCGCGGTGGAAGATCAGCTTGAGTCTTCCTGTTGTGTCGCCGCGAATCTGCCCGCGCGCAATCTCGCGATAGTAGGCGACGCCGACCTCGTAGGGAACATCCTCTTCGGTGAGCTGCTCCTCGGTCTTGCCGATAAAGCTGATCTCCGGAATGGTGTAGATGCCGTACGGATAAAAGCTGGGATTGGAGACGATCGACTCGTCGCCGAAGGCGCGCGCCGCGGCGATTCTTCCCTGCTCCATGGAGACGGACGCGAGCGAGGGGAAGCCGATGACATCGCCGACTGCGAACACGACCGGCTGCTTCGTGCGGAAGTCCTTGTCGACGGGGATGCGACCGCGCGGGTCGGCTTCGATGCCGGCGTTCGCAAGGTTCAGCTCGTCGACGTTGCCCTGGCGGCCGACGGCGTAGAGCAGCGCATCACCCTGCAGCTTCTTCTTCGACTCGAGGTTCGCGACGACCGAGCCGCCGTCCACCTCTTCGACGGACTCCACCTCTTCGTTGAGGCGCATTGTGACGCGCGCATCGCGCAGATGATAGCTGAGTGCTTCGACGATCTCCTGATCGGCGAACTCGAGCAGGCGCGGACGGCGCTCGATCAGCGTGACGCGCACACCGAGGGCGGCGAACATACAACAGTACTCGACGCCGATGACACCGCCGCCGACGATGATCATCGTCTTCGGCAGGTTGGCGAGATTCAGTACCTGGTCGGAGTTGACGATGGTTGTGCCGTTGATGGGGACCTTGGGCGAGCTTGCGGGCTTGGTGCCAGTCGCGATGATGACGTTCTTGCCCTCAATTACGTCTGCGCCGCGCGAGTTGGTCACCTTCACGTGCGTGGGGTCTTCGAAGCTTGCAGTTCCGGTGAGCACCTCGACGTTGTTGCGCGAGAGCTGCGCGTCGGTGACGTCGATCTCAGTCTTGATCACGTGCTGCACGCGGAAGGCGAGATCGGCCATCGTGATCCGCTCCTTCACGCGATAGTTCATGCCATAGATGGACTTGTAGTTGTAGCCGGAGAGATGCAGCACGGCCTCGCGCATCGTCTTCGAGGGAATGGTGCCGGTGTTGATGCAGACACCCCCGACCACCTCGCGCGCTTCAATGAGCGCGACCTTCTTGCCCAGCTTGGCGCCATAAATTGCGGCACGCTGCCCTGCCGGTCCGGAGCCAATGACGATGAGGTCATACGGATTGGCCATACGTCGCTGCGCTCTCCCGAAAACAAATCTCCGGCACAATCCCGAACCATGATCAGGGGGTTGTTTCTGCTGTGCCGCTGTCTATCATAGCCCCCCGCGCACGAAAGGCCAGCCGTTCGGCGCGGACGATACACTGAAGGATGCTTCGCTGCGCGATTACGGACGGCACGGCTTCCGGTTTTGTGAACAGCACGCAAACGGAACGATTGCAGGCGCAGGTGCGTTGCTGCGCTGCAGATGGGGTCGATCTCATTCAGCTGCGCGAGAAACATCTTGAAGCTGGAGCGCTGTTCGCGCTTGCTGAAGCGGCGATGCGTGTGTTGCGCGACATAGAATCGCGAACGAAGCTGCTGATTAACGGCCGCGCGGATGTTGCAGTCGCCGCATGCGCGCACGGCGTTCATCTGACGTCGCATCCGGACGAGCTGACGCCGCAGCAGGTGCGCACGCTTTACGAGAGCGCAGGAGTGCCCTCACCCGTGATCAGCATCTCGTGCCATACCGGTGGGGACGTCGCCCGCTCGCTCGAGAACGGTGTGGACATCATCCTCTTCGGTCCTGTGTTCGAGAAGCGCGTGGGCGAAAAGCTGGTGACGGAAGGCGTCGGACTCGAACGGCTCGCCGAGGCCTGCACGCTCGCCGGTCCGGTGCCCGTTCTCGCGCTCGGTGGAGTCACCGCAGAGAACGCCTCGGCCTGCCTCGCCGCTGGAGCCAGTGGCATCGCGGCTATCCGGCTCTTCGCCCTGGAGAAGCGCTAGCGTGCCTTCTCGTCCGGGATGAAATGCTCCTCCACGGCCTTCTTCATCAGGTTCGGCGGCAGCAGACCCTGCGCGAGGATGAAATTGTGAAACTGTAACGGGCTGAACTTCGGTCCCAGCGCTGCCTCGGTCTCCTGCCGCAACGCGAGCAGCCGGGTGAAGCCATAGAAGTAGCTGTTCGCCTGCCCGGGCATCCGGAATGTGTAGCGCTCCACCTCCTGATTCGCGAAGGGCACCGAGAAGCAGACATCCTTCGTCAGCACACGCATCGCGTCCGCTGGCTGGATTGTGCCAGCCTGCAGCTCGGGGTCAAGAAACGCGCGGGCGGCGCGCAGCAGGCGGAACTGCAGGCTGATGAGCTGGCCCTCCTTCGGCATGAAGGGCAGCATGATGTACTCGGAGTACAGGCCCCATCCCTCGACGTTCGTCGAGTTGAACGCAAACAGCGCGCGCGCCTGGGACACGCCGTGCTCCACCATTGAATCGAACTGCAGCTCGTGGCCTGGACGCGCCTCGTGAGAGATCAGCGTCCAGCTCGCCGCGTCGAACGTGTAGTCGTCCACCGTGGCAGCCGTCGCCTGGCCTGCGCCGGCGGGCATGTTCAGCGGAAGAACGAAGACGCCGCGCTGGCCCGTATTGTGCAGGAACGGCGGCGGGACCATGTGCGGCGCCGGCTGCTGCACGCTCTCCGCCGGTGTTCCCAGGCGGATGATCGCCGGCCTCTCTGGAAGCGTAACCAGCTGCTGCTTTACGATGATCCCTTCAATCTCGTGCAGGCGGTTCTTGTAGAACGGCAGAATTGCCTCGCCGCTGATCTGCTGTTTCTTGAGCTCGGCAATCACATCGCGATAGTCGCCGGACTTCCACCCGTGCTCCTTCGCGATCTCAGCCGAAAGCGTCTGCATCTGCTCCTGGTACTCGACAAATGCCTTGTGCGCGGTCGCGGCGAGCTGCGCCGGCGGGATATCGATTCCGTAGCTGGCCAGTGCCAGCTGGTACTCCTCGGGCGGCAAACGAAAGTCAGTGCGGGCCTTCGGCAGAACGTTCGCACGCTGCCACGCGTCATAGTCGGCCAGCTCCTGCTGGAGCTTCGCAAAGGCCGGCTGCCATCCGGTGAGCTGGTACTTCGTGAACAGCGCGCCTATGCCGGAGACGATCGCGGCATGCCGCGCGAGCTGCGTCTGCATCTCGTCGCGCGCCGGATACACCATGTCCGGCTTGGCCATCTGCTCCTTCGTACGCTCGATGAGAATCGCGGTGATGTCGCGATACTGCGGCGTCAGCCCGGCGTACTCTTTCAACCGCAGGACGGCCATCTTGCGGCGCTCGGGCGGCACCTGATCGTCCAGCAGCATCTGCAGCCCGCCGAAGACGTACATCGTCGGGTCGTAAAACGGGACCTCGTGCGCCATCGAGTAATCCTCGAACCGAAACCCGAGGCGCTCCTGGCTCAGGATGATCTGGATGTCCTGCGCGACGTTCTCGTCCTTTTCGCTGGACAGCGCGGTCTGGAGCCGCGCGACGGCTGCCTCCTCCTCCTTACGCTCCGCCAGCTGATTCGCCAGCGTCGGCTGAGCAATCTTGCTGTCGTACTCGGCCAGTCCTTCGGCTGAGCCGCCCTCGGGACCGTACTTCAGTCCAATGTCGAGGAATTCCTTCGTGAATGCGTCGGAACGCGCAATCCAGGCAGGCTCGGACGGCTGAGTCGCGGATGGACTCGCCGCGGAAGGACTTTGTGCACAGAGCGCGAGAGGCAGAAGCACGACTACAGCGGCATACAACGTACGCACAGGCGACTCCAGTGTTTAGGCTGACGACGAAGTATAACCAGCCGGAGCTCGGTGGCCCCACAATCCAGACGTTCCAGCCAGGCTCGTATCGGTTCCGAGGCAACCTCAAGCCGTGAGAAAATAACTGAAGGGCCATGCTGATTGCACCGTTCCAACTCGCTGATGAGCCGCTTCAACTCAACGAGAGCCTTCCCGAAGGCGCCATTGACTACACTCCGGACGTTCGCCAGATCGGCCCACTTGCCCTGAAGGGCAGGGCCGAGCTGATCGTGGAGCACCGCGGACCGCGCGAGTTCGTCGAGGACATCCGCCTGCGCGCACACTTCGCCGGCCGGTTTGAGCTGTTGTGTGCGCGCTGTCTCGAGCCGGTCCAGACGCCGCTCGAGGGTGATTTCGACCTGATCTACCGGCCCGCGGGCGTTGAAAATGACGCGGGCGAGCGCGCCATCACCGAAGATGAGACCGAAATCGGGTATTATGAAAAGAGCGGCCTTCTGCTGGAGGACGCGGTGCGCGAACAGGTGCTTCTTGGCCTGCCCGGCCGCGCGCTCTGCCAGCAGGAGTGCAAAGGC
>DASYBN010000480.1:0-20271 GCA_036500785.1 Acidobacteriaceae bacterium | reverse complement strand
ACCGAGACGGTGGGGCTGAGCAAGCTGGCTGCGCTGAGGACCGCGGACGCGAACGCCGCACGCGCTGCGGCGGAGCTGGAGGTTGCGCGCCGCGGCCTGCTGCAGACGGTCGTAACGCTGTACTACGACAGCGGAGCGGCGAACCAGAAGATCGCGGTGGCGGAACGCGCGCTCGATGAGGCGAACCGATTTGTGGATGTGACGACGAAGCGCGAAAACGCGCGCGAGGCGGCGCATGCCGACGTGATTAAGGCGCGGCTCTCGCAGGAGCAGCGCCAGCGCGAGCTGGACGACGCGAAGCTCGCCGCCGACAAGGCGCGACTGGAGCTGGGAGTGCTGCTGTTTCCGGACCCCGCAACGCGATACAGCCTTGCGCCCGTGGATACGCCGCCACCGCTTCCGGACCGCACGACGGTCGAGGTGGCAGCGAAGAAAAACAACCCGGAGATACGCAGCGCGATGGCGGGCGTGCAGGCGAGTGCGGCCGCCGCGTTGACGGCGAAGGCCGCGATGCTTCCGGACCTGTCGATGAACTTTACGTACGGCATCGATGCACCGCAGTTTGCGAAGCGGGGGCCGGATGGCGCTCTCAATCTTGGGTACTCGGCCGGCGCGACGCTGGATATTCCCGTGTGGGATTGGCTCACGTCCGAGCGCAAGATCAAGGAGGCCGAGATACGCGGGCAGGCAGCGAAGGCAACGCTGACCAATACGCAGCGGCGCCTGCTCGCCGATCTGGCCGAGTACTACGAAGAGGCCGATGTGGCGCGGCGGCAGCTTGCGTCGCTCGATGGGAGCGTGAGCGATGCGCGCGAGAGCCTGCGGCTCACGGATTTGCGTTACGAGAACGGTGAAGGCACGGTGCTGGATGTTGTCGACGCGCAGAACACGTTGATCTCCGCGGAGAACGCGCAGGCCGATGGCGTGGTGCGCTACCAGACCGCGCTGGCTCAGCTTGAAACTCTCACAGGAAGGCTCTGAAGTCATGCACATGCGCAGCGCGATGTGGCGATGCAGCCTGGCGGCAACAGCTGCGGTGCTGGTCTGCTCGATAAACACTGGATGCAAGAAGAGTGCAGCCGACGCAGATGAAGACACGGCGGCGAGTGCGGTGTCGGTGCAGGCCGAGCACCCGACGGTCGGCCCAATCTCGGAAGAGATTCCGGCGGACGCGATCCTTGCTCCGCTCGCACAAGCCGCGCTTGCACCGAAGATCAGCGCTCCGGTTCGCGCGGAGTACGTGCAGCGCGGAGCGCACGTGCGCAAGGGCCAGCTGCTGCTCACACTCGAAGACCGCGATCTCGAGGGCAACGCTGTCGATTCAAAGGGCGCTGTCACATCGGCGCAGGCAGCGTACACCACGGCAACCCAGGCGACGATTCCTGAGGACGTGCAGAAGGCGCAGCTCGATGTGGACCAGGCGAAGGCCAACCTGGAGGTCGCGAATCGCACGGCAGAGGAGCGCAAACGGCTGCTGGCGCAGGGTGCAATTGCCGGGCGGGACACGGACACGGCGATCGCCGCTGCCGTGCAGGCGCAGGCGACGTATGACACTGCGGTGAAGCACCTGCAGAGCGTCGAGAACACGACGCGGCACACGGACGCGCAGTCGGCGCAGGGCCAGCTGACCTCCGCGCAAGGCCGCCTGATGAATGCCGAGGCGCAGATCGGATACGCGAATCTGCGCAGTCCCATCAACGGCGTGGTCACCGATCGGCCGCTTTTTCCCGGCGAGACTGCGACTGCAGGAACGGCTGCGATTACGGTGATGGACACGAGCTCGCTGCTCGCGAAGCTGCACATCGCGCAGGCCTCCGCGCAGAAGCTGCACGTCGGCGACAAGGCCGAGCTGGCCATACCCGGCATTGCGGAACCGCAGCCCGCAACTGTCTCGCTCATCAGCCCGGCGCTCGATCCCGGCTCGACCACCGTCGAGGTGTGGCTGAAGCTGGCGAACCCTGACGGCCGATACAAGGTGGGCACGCCGGTGCACGCGACGATGCATGGGACGACGATTCCGAATGCGGTCCAGCTGCCGGCGAATGCGATTGTGCCCGGCGAAGACGGCGGGACGAATGTGCTGGTGGTGGGCGCCGATGGGACCGCCAAGAAACGCGCCGTCAAGGTCGGCATTCGCACGACAGACAAGGTGCAGATCCTCGAGGGCGTGACTCCCGCGGACATGGTGATCACCGAAGGCGGCTACGGCCTTGATGACGGAACGAAGGTGAAGGTCGGCGGCAAGGACGAAGGCGACGACAGCGATAGCGGCAAGGGAGACAAGGACTGATGGCGACCACGGCAGCGCCGCCGCCGCCCGCCAGCGTGCAGCCGCCAGCCAGCTCGTTCTGGCTTGCGCGCTGGCATCGCACCATTTTTTTCGTCGCCATCGCGCTCACGATGGCGGGCGTCTACGCGTTCTTTCGCACACCGATTGCGGTATTTCCCGACACCAACTTTCCGCGCGTCGTCATCGGGGTAGACAACGGCGTCATGCCGGTCGAGCAGATGCAGGTCACGATCACGAAGCCCATCGAGGACGCGGTGAACAGCGTGCCCGGGCTCGTCACGGTGCGCTCGACGACGAGCCGCGGATCGGCGGAGGTCAGCCTCTTCTTCGACTGGACCGTCGACATGTACCAGACTCTGCAGCTCGTCAATGCGGCGATCAGCCGCGTGCAGCAGTCGCTTCCTTCGACCGCGAAGATCACCACGAACCGGCTCACCTTCGCGACGTTTCCGATCCTGGGCTACAGTCTTACCTCGGACCGGCTCTCGCAGACCGCGCTGTGGGAGCTCGCGACCTACACGCTGCAGCCTCCGCTGAATCGAGTGAACGGCGTCAGCACTGTCATTGTGCAGGGCGGACAGATTCCCGAGTTCCACATTGTGCCGAACATGGCGAAGATGCAGGCGGCGGGCGTCACCATTCTCGACCTGACGAACGCGGTCGGAACAGAAAACATCATCGACTCGCCCGGGCTGTATGAGGAGAATCATCAGCTGGTACTCGCACTGGTGGGCGCGCAGGCGCACGACATTGACAGCCTGCGCCAGCTCACGGTGAAGACGACGACGAACGGAGCGCCGGTGCGGATCGGCGACGTCGCTGACGTGATCCAGGCGCCGATGCCGGTCTACACGTATGTCTCGGCGAACGGCAAACCGGCGGTGCTGCTCAACATCACGCGCCAGCCCTCGAGCAACACCGTCGCGGTCGCGGATGACGTGGCCGCCGAAGTTGCGCAGCTTCGGTCCAAGCTGCCCGCGGGCGTTACGCTGGCGCCCTACTATGATCAGTCGGAGCTGGTGCGCGAGAGTATCAAGAGCGTCCGCGATGCGATCCTCATCGGGCTTCTTCTGGCGTGCGTGATCCTCTATCTGTTCCTGCGCGACTGGCGCTCGTCCATCATCGCGGGCCTCGTAATTCCGGTTACGGTCGCGGTCACGGTTCTCATGCTCTGGATTCTGGGCGAGAGCTTCAACCTGATGACGCTGGGAGGGCTGGCGGCTGCTATCGGGCTGGTGATCGACGACGCGATTGTCGTGGTTGAGAACATCGTGCTTCATCGCGATGCAGGCGAGAACCGCATGGACGCCGTCCGGAAGGCGCTGCACGAGATCTCGCGACCGCTGGTGGGATCAACGATTACGCCGGTGGTCGTGTTCCTTCCGCTTATTGCGGTCTCCGGCGTCACAGGAAGTTTTTTCCGCGCGCTTGCTGTCACCATGACGGCGTCGCTGCTCACCTCGCTGGTGCTCGCCGTCACGTGGACGCCTGGCCTTGCGCTGAGTCTGCTGAAACCGCGCGCAGCGGATCGCGACGAGAACACCGGTACGCACTCGGCGCATCATGAACCTGGGCGCGTGCTCGGCCGTGTGCTGTCGTGGCATCGCACGGCGCTCGAGTGGTCGCTGAGCCGTCCGCTGTGGGTCGCCGGCATCTGTCTTCTGCTCGTTGTCGGCACGTTCTTCGCGTATCGCGGGCTCGGCTCCGACCTGCTGCCCGAGATGGACGAAGGCGGTTTCATCCTCGACTACGTGATGCCCGCGGGCAGTTCACTCGCGGCCACAGGCAAGGTGCTCGATCGTGTCGAACAGATTTTGCGCAACACGCCGGAGGTGGAGAGCACGAGCCGCCGCACCGGGCTGCAGATGGGGCTCGCTGCCGTCACCGAGGCCAACACCGGCGACATCACCGTGAAGCTGAAGCAGCACCGCAGCCGCGGGATCGACGAGGTGATGGCCGACGTTCGCAAGCAGATCAAAGAAGACGAGCCGCAGCTCGACGTGGAGTTCACGCAGGTCCTGCAGGACAATATCGGCGACCTCTCGAACGCGCCTGAGCCGATCCAGATCAAGATCTTCTCGCAGGATCCCGCGCTGCTCAACGAACTCGCGCCGCGTGTCGCCACTGAGATCCAGAAGGTCAACGGCGTCGTCGATGTCGAGAACGGAATCGACAACACCGTCAGCGGACCGGCGACAGACTTCGAGGTGGATCCGCAGCTCGCAGCGCGGATGGGCTTCACGCCGCAGGAGGTCGCCGAAGATGCGACGTCGATTCTTGACGGCGTCGAAGCGCCGACGCCGCTGATCAGCAACGGCCGACCGTACACCATTCGCGTCCGGCTTGGCGACGAGACGCGGCAGTCGCTCGAGACGATTCGCGATACGGTCTTCAACTCCAGCTCCGGCCACACTGCGTCGCTCGGCTCGATGACGAACATCACGCAGCTGCCGCCGCAGAACGAGATCCTGCGCGAGAACCTGCAGCGGCTTGTCACGGTGACGGCGCGCCTCGAAGGCACGGACCTCGGCACGGCCGTGAAGCAGGTGCAGCAGCGCGTGCGGGCGATGCATCTTCCGCCGAGCGTGCGCGTGGTCTACGGCGGAACGTATCAGGAGCAGCAGAAGTCGTTCGCCGATTTGCTGCGCGTGCTCATCATGGCGCTGGTGCTGGTCTTCGGCGTGCTGCTTACCGAGTTCCGCAACTTCGCCGCGCCGGTTGCGATCCTGACCTCATCGGTGCTGTCGATCGGCGGCGTGGTCGGCGCGCTGCTGCTCACTGGAACGACCTTCAATGTCGCCAGCTTTATGGGTCTGATCATGGTGATCGGCATCGTCGCGAAGAACGGCATTCTGCTGCTCGATGCGGACGAAAGGTATCGCGCAGAAGGCGCAAACGCGCGCGAAGCGATGGTGATGGCCGCGCAGCGAAGATTGCGTCCGATCCTGATGACTGCACTCGCCGCCGTGAGTGGAATGCTTCCGCTGGCGCTCGCGCTGGGAGCCGGGTCGGAGATGCTGCAGCCGCTCGCGATCGCTGTCATCGGGGGACTAGTGATTTCGATGGCTTTGAGTCTGCTCGTAACACCGATCGTGTACTACCTGCTGAGTCCACGGTCGGTTGAAGTGGTTTGATGTGGGATGTCGATTCGGTCTATTTGCCGATGCAGAAGGTGGAGAGTTGAAGCTAAGTAGTAGTGCATCCCTCTAGTTGAGATTCTCTACTGACTGCGCGTGGACACTTTTGTGGACACATCTTCGGTCGAAGGACGGCACGTGGGGCGAGCCGCTAGTAGCTGACGCGACCGAGGTATTTGTCGAGCCAGTCGAGGACGGTGTGGGTGAGCTCGGGGCGGCGGTTGGTGACGTCGTGGGCGGTGTCGAGCAGAACGTGGCGCTTGTCGGCGGGCGGGGTGGCGAGCATGTTGAAGAGAGGATTCTGAGCGGGCTCTACGGCGAAGACGTAGTCGTAGCGGCCGTTGACCATGAGGACGGGGATCTTTAGGCGGGTGGCGAACTCGGCCTGGTCGGCGCCGGTGACGGGTGGATCGAGGAAGTAGCCGCCGTCGAGCAGTACGGCCGTCTTGAGGCGGTTCTGCATGAGCTCCGCGTTGATGACGCCTTGAGCGGCGCCCATGCTGACGCCGAGATAGGCCACGCGCGTTGAGTCGATATCAGGACGGGTGGCGAGGTAGTCGAGCGAGCGGGCTGCGTCCTTGTACTGATCGGTGGTGATCTGGATGAATTGCGAAGCGCCGGGCATATAGAAGTGCACCTTGCGCTCGTAGGTGTCCTGGTAGATGGGGTACATGACGGCGCGGCCGCTTTGCAGGATGTAATCGAAGAACTGGAGGTCGCCAAGCTGACGGCCGTTGTCGCTGCCGTCCAGGAAGAGAACGCGCGCGCTGGGGAAGAAGAGGACGGTCTGGAAGGGCGGACGCACGTGCTTAGGGAGGAAGAGATAGGCGGACATGCGCTCGCCGCGGTAGCCGGTGTTGAACGTGACCTTCTCTTCGCGCCAGTCTTCGGTTTCGCGGACAATGCCGCCGGGGGTGGTGTCGAAGGGGACGTTGGGGTAGTCGTAGAGGAGCTTGTAGGCGTTGAACACGCTGTCGGTTGCGGGCTTGAAGTGGGAGAAGTCGCGCAGCACGCGGTGGACCGGCTGGAGCGCGTCGGCGGGCATGGGAGCGAGGTTGCGCACGCAACGGAAGCCGTTGGTGGCGGAGCGATCGAAGGGATCGACGGCGTCGCCCTCGTAGTAGAAGTAGTTGGGCGAGTTCCAGGCGCCGCCGAGGATGAAGCGGCGGTCCTCATCGACGGTGTTCCATATCCACTCGCGCGCGTTGCCGGCGGTGTCATAGGTGCCGAGCGGGCCGAGGCCTTTGAAGCTTTCGACGGGGGCGAGGCCGCGCTGGCCACCGATGTTGCTGGCGGGAACTACGGAGTTGCCGAGATCCTGCGGGGCGATCTGGAACCACTGCGAGATGGCGGGGAGACTCTTGCCGACGAAGGCGGCGTAGGCTGCGGCCTCGAACCAGCTGACGCCGGTGACGGGCAGGGTGGCCTGGCCTTCGGGGAAGTGGCCGGCGATCCAGGTGGAGGGGCCGGGACGGCCGGTGGTGTCGCGGAAGAGAGCGATGGCCTCGTCGAAGGAGAGCTTGCGGGTGGTGTTTCCGTTGCGCTGGAGGAACTCGGCGGGCCAGAGCCGCTTGTTTTGATAGCCGCCGCTGTCGACGAAGCGCTGGAAGTCGACGTTGGTGACTTCGTGGCGGTCGACGTAGAAGGGCGGGACCTTGTAGGGACCGAGCAGGCCGACGAAGCCGACAAAGTCGTTCCAAGGGCCGCCGGGAGCGTAGACCATGCCCGGGGGCGCGCGGTGGGCGGCGTCGAGGTCGAAGCTCATGTTGGCGTGGGTCGGCGGAGCGGCGAGGATTTCGGCGTAGCCGGGCTTTGAGACCTTCCAGCGGAGGATGCCGTTGGGGATGCGCGCGGCGTTGAGGGGAGTGACGCCGAGCTTGTACCACTGGCCGTTGGGTGTGGCGTAGTCCTGAACTTCGACGGTGGCGTGCGCGGGAGAGGAGGCGATGGAGATGGTGGAGGTGTTGTCGTCGGCGAAGCGCTGGAGCTGGTGGTCGGAGGGGGTGTAGCTGTGGGCTTTCTGCCAGAGGAGGAAGGCGGCGAGCGGCTGATTCTGCGAGAGGAGCGATTGCATTTGCGGGAGGGCTTCCTCGCTGGCCCAGCGCTCGGCGGAGGAGCGGTGATGAAGCCAGAGGCCGGCCGCAATGAGGAGAACGAGGACAGCGGAGGCGATGGCGAAGAGGCTGCGGCGCGAGCGGCGGGAGAGGCGCGGGACGGGGGTGGCGGTGAAGGAGGCGAGCAGAGTGGAGAGATCGGCGGCCATCTCGGAGGCGGTGTGGAAGCGCGCGGAGGGATCTTTCTGAAGGGCGCGGGTGACGATGCGCTGGGCGTCCGGGAGGGTGTCTGGCTGGACGCTGGGGGCAGGATCGGGGCGGAGAGTGTGGAGGGGTGTGGGTGTGTCGTAGACGATGCGGTTGAGGACGGCGATGGTTCCGGAGGCGGCGAAGGGATTTTTGCCGGTGAGGATCTCGGCGTAGAGGACGCCGAGGCTCCAGAGGTCGGTTCGGGCGTCGACGGCGCGACCCTCGGCCTGCTCGGGCGACATGTAGAGGGGGGTGCCGGCAAGGAGTGTGGTGTCGATGGAGGCGGTGGCGTTGGGGTGGGTGGCGAGGAGCTTGGCGATGCCGAAGTCGAGGACCTTGACCTGGCGGCGGGGCGTGATCATGACGTTGGCGGGTTTGAGGTCGCGGTGGATGACGCCGTGCTCGTGGGCTTCTTCGAGGGCCTGCGCGATCTGCAGGGCAATGGAGGTGGCGTCCTTGATCGAGAGCGGACCAGAGCGAACGGTGGCGGCGAGGGTTTCGCCGGGGACGCACTCCATGGCGATGAAGTCGATGCCGTCGTGCTCGCCGACGTCGTAGATGGCGGCGATGTGGGCGTGGCCGAGCTTGGCGAGGGCGAGGGCTTCGCGGCGGAAGCGGCGGCGGGCGTTTTCGTCGACGAGGACGCCGCGCGAGAGGATCTTGATGGCGACGTCGCGTTCGAGGCGCTGGTCGCGTGCGCGGTAGACGGCTCCCATGCCGCCGGCGCCGAGGGGATCGAGGATGGTGTAGCGGCCGAGGCTAAAGCCGGCAGGGAGGCCGAGAGAATCGGGTGTGAGGGTGGTGTCGGGGTTGGTTGCGGAGTTGGGGACGGCGGCGTGGTCGAGGAAGGTGCCCATGCGCTTGTAGTCGGCGAGGAGCTGCTCGACGAGGGTGCGGAGCTCGGGCGACTCGCGGCAGGCGCGGACGAGATAGGCGGAGCGCTGCTCGGGAGGGAGATCGAGGGCGGCGCCGAAGATCTGTTCCGCGGATTGCTCTTGTTCCGCCATGGTCGGTTCCTCGGAAGAAGTGGAGGAAGTGCGGTCAACGCGTTTGTGATCGGCGTGCCGCGGCCGGAGTGCGGGGCCCTTGAATTTCCGGCAGGAGAAAGCAGCGGGAGACCGTTGATAATAGCAAAGCTCGTGGGGAACTGCGATGGAAAACGACCGCGGCGATGTGACGCAGTTGCTGAAGGCGATGGCGCATGGGGATGCGCGTGCGGCGGAGGAGCTGCTGCCGCTGGTGTATGCGGAGCTGCACAGGCTGGCACGCTCGTATATGCGGCGGGAGCGGCCCGACCACACGCTGCAGGCGACGGCGCTGATCAATGAGGCGTATCTCCGGCTGGCGCACGAGGAGACGGACTGGAACAGCCGCGAGCACTTTATCGGCGTGGCCGCGAATGTAATGCGCAAGGTGCTGGTGGACTATGCGCGAGCGCACAAGGCGGAGCGGCGCGGCGGCGGACTGAAGAAGGTGGAGCTGCGCGAGGAGCTGGCGATTACACCGGAGAAGCTGGATGAGGTGGAGCGGCTGGATAGTGCGTTGCGGCTGCTGGAACAGCAGGATGCGAGGAGGGCGAAGATTGTGGAGCTGCGGTACTTTGGGGGATTGTCGGTGGAGCAGACGGCGTCGGTGCTGGGGATCTCGGCGCGCTCCGTGAAGCGGGAGTGGTCGCTCGCGAGGGTGTGGCTGTTCCGGGAGATGGAGGGAACGTAAGGAGCGCCACGGGCGGAGGGCTGAAATAATTTCTCGAGCGTGGCCCTTTTTGCGCGGCGGTTTCGCCTTAGTGGGTGAAGGCGGATGAGAGATGCCGCCCTCCAAAGGAGAAACGCCATGCGCACCCAGATCGCTTCCAGGATTGGTTCCGTTGTTCTCGCAGTCGCCACAATGATCGGTCAGCCAGCAGCCCGGGCCCAGGGGTCTGACACGGTGGCGGTTGCCAACATACCCTTCGATTTTCAACTTGGGTCCCAGATGTTCAAGGCGGGTAAGTACTCGGTAGCCGTCGACAACCGGTACATCATCCGGCTGCAGGGCGACCGACAGTCAGGCTTGCTGCTGGTGAGATGGAATAACACCAACAAGCCGTCGGCGACGGGACGCCTTGTGTTCGAGCATTGCGGGAGTCATTATTTTCTGCGGCAGCTGCATCTGAAGGACAGCGCGGATTTTGTTACCGCGGCAGAGTCCAAGGAAGAGAAGCGCGCCCAGATGGAGCAACTGGCGTTGAACAGGCCGGTGGCGCCAGGCGGAGGATCGGCGACCGAGGTTCCGGTGCTGACGGCGTCAAGGTAACTGCATTGGCGAGGCGAGGCTTCGGGGATCCTGCGAGGATCCCCGAAGTTCGACGTTGGATCAAGCCAAAATCGAAGCTGACCCAGGCTTCCCAACCAACACCTTGCGCTCGGTCGCGAGGCGTTCGATGTAGTCGGCCCAGTGTTGGAGCATCTGGTGGCGTTGGTCAGCGTCGGCCGGTGCTCGTTAAGCGACGTCGTGATCCGGATTTCCGCTGTGATGGTATGTAGATCTCGGCTGGGCTGGCCGGGATTCCGCTACAGAGAGGTTTGGTACAGGTGCTTTTGGAAACCGCTAAATACTAACCCGATCTCATCCGGCCGGCCCAGTTCCGCGAAAGCGTCGTGGAGTGAGTCGTTATATTTCAATCGCAGGAGAGGGCTGAGCTTCTCCTGGTCAAGTTCCTCGACTCCGATGCTCACATAATGAGCCAGCACAAACTCAAGAAAGGCTTGCTGCTTGTTGTTGAAGTGCTTGCTGATGGCGACCTTCGCCCTTGCGGCTCGCTCTTCGCGATCTAGCGGGGATAGCGCGTAGGCGACGTAAGCCAGCACGTCGAAGAGGTCGCTCTTTTCGGCCTGGATGATCCTCTGCATTTCGACCAGCTGCTCGTGTCCGAAGCCCTTCTCGGCCAAGCCCTCTAAGAGGTGCTTGCGCGTATCCGGCGAGCTCCAGAGCGCACGCAGCTCGTCTTCATCCTTGAAGAACTCGGGCAGTTTGCCGAAGAGCATTTCCATGAACTGCGCCGCGGACATCGGCGTGCCGTCGGGGTGCCAGAACGATGTGGCAGTCATGTGCTGGATGGTGCGCTCTTTGCCGTCGGCGAGCTTGATCTTCGCCTTTCGCTTGCAGACACACGGGCGCTGATTGCAGAGATCGCAGGGCTCCTTGGGGCAGATACAGGGGCGTTCGCCGCAGTCGGCGCAAGGTGGGCGCGGCGCCTTCTGACAGATGCACGGATACGCGAAGCAGGTCTCGCACGTCTCGGGTTCCTCTGGCGGGCCGTCCCATTCGGGGTCGCTGAAGTGACCGTAAGCCTTCACGAAGTCATAGATCGTGAAGTAGTCCTTGCCATCGTAGATCCGGGTGCCGCGCCCGATGATCTGCTTGAACTCGATCATCGAGTTGATCGGCCGCATCAGGACGATGTTGCGGACGTTGCGGGCGTCGACGCCGGTCGAAAGCTTCTGCGAGGTGGTGAGGATGATCGGGCTAGCCTTCTCGTTGTCCTGGAAGTCCCGCAGGTAGCCGTCACCGAGCACCCCATCGTTCGCGGTCACACGCTGGCAGTAATTCGGGTCGGTGCCGGTCTTCATCTGGTTGATGAGGTCGCGGACAATCAGCGCGTGGCCTTGAGTGGCGCAGAACACCAGCGTCTTCTGTCGCTGGTCTATCGCGTCCATGAAGAGTTTGACGCGGTGCTTCTCCCGCTCCTTAATCTCGATCCGTCGGTTGAAGTCGCTTTCGACGAACCTTTCGCCGACGGCAACCTCGCCGTCCACCACCTCGTCATCCGGCGTGTAGATGTACTCGTCGAGTGTGGTGGAGATCTGCTTGACCCGGAAGGGTGTCAGGAAGCCGTCGTTGATACCCTCTTTAAGCGAGTAAATGTAGACCGGCTCGCCGAAGTAGAGGTAGGTGTCGGCGTTCTCCTTGCGCTTGGGCGTGGCGGTCAGGCCGAGCTGGACTGCGGGTTTGAAGTACTCCAGGATGCCGCGCCAGTTGCCCTCGTCGTTCGCTCCGCCGCGGTGGCACTCGTCAATCACGATGAAGTCGAAGAAATCCGGTGGGTACTCGCCGAAGTAGGGCGAAGGCTTGCCGTCCTTCGGCGGCCCACTCATGAAGGTCTGGAAGATGGTGAAGAAGGTGTTCGCGTTCTTCGGGACTCTGCCCTTCTTGCGAATCTCATCAGGCTCGATGCGAGCGAGGGCGTCTTCGGAGAAAGCGTTGAACGAGTTGAAGTCGTTGTACGCCTGGTCGGCGAGCGTGTTGCGGTCGGCGAGGAAGAGGATGCGGGGGCGGCGCGTGGGCTCGGCGCCGGTCTTCCAGTCGGCCAGGTTCCAGCGTGCCTGATACAGCTTCCACGCGGTCTGAAAGGCGATGGAGGTCTTGCCGGTGCCGGTGGCGAGGGTAAGGATAACGCGGTCGCGGCCATCGGCGATGGCCTGCAGGACGCGGTTGACGGCAGTTTCCTGGTAGTAGCGGATCGTCCATGTGCCGCTCTTGTCCGGGAACGTAACGGCGGCGAAGCGGTCGCGCCAGGCGTTCTGGGTAGCGAAGGTGAGGTTCCAGAGCTCGTCGGGCGTGGGGAAGCGCGGTATCTCGGCTTCGTGGCCGGTCTGCATGTCGATCGCGTAGATACCCCGCCCGTTGGTGCAGTAGGTGTGGCGGATTGACATCTTGGCGGCGTAGTCCTTGGCCTGGCCGACACCTTCGGTTAGTTCCTGATCCCATGCCTTGGCCTCGACGACCGCGAGTTTGGTGTTGCGATACTCGAGAACGTAGTCGGCGGTGAGGGGCTTGCCGCGCCGAACCTCGCCGTGGACGCGCCCTTCGATGCGGCCGAGCGTGATCGGGTACTCGCGCCGGATCCGGCTGCCCTCGACCTCGCCCCAGCCGGCGGCTTTCAGGGCGGGATCGATGTGTTCGGCTCTGGTCTCGGCTTCATTCATTGGCGTTCAGAGTTGTCCGGTGAAGGCTTGGTGGAGCAGGGATCTCTTCAGGGCGTCGAGTGCGGTGAGCTTCTGTTGGAAAACGGATTCTAGGCGTTGGGTTTCGACGGCGAGGCCGTCGAGCCTGCCAACGATGCTGCGTTGCTCTGGGAGAGTTGGCAGTGGGATTTTGAATCTGGCCACACTCCTTGCTCCAAGATTTGGCTGAGCAGCGCCGTTTTCATATGCCTTTATCAGTCCTTGACCATGGGGACTTGTCAGAAAGTAGTAAAGAAAGCGACGATCCAACCCTTCCGTCGGGCGCACGATGACAAGTGAAGAAGCCACTGCCCCTTCTGTCAAAGGATCAACCAACGCAGTTTTTCCAAGCGTCGCGCCCCGTAGGCAATAAACCAAATCCCCGGGCCGGATCTTCCCACTTCTGAGGGATTCGTATTTTTCGCGAGAGATGAAATTCATCTCATCTTGAGATAGGGTTCCGTCACGCTCAATGTGTCCTGTGTTTATCCACGGTATCCCTGAATCTACGTATTCGTCTCGATTGGGATAATTCTTTCCGCGGTCACCATTCTCGAATTGGCACACATCGCCCAGTGTTCTTTCAACCCACCCGTCGACCGGATCGACAAAAACACGATGCAGATAGCTCTCGAAGAGGGCGCGGGCGTTTTGGAGGTTCTTTTCGGCGTTGGCTTTCGCGGTGGCGATGGCCACAAACGCTTCGTCGACGATGGCGACGATCCGGCGTTGCTCAGCAGCTTCCGGCAAGGCGATCTTCAATGCCTTATAGGCGTCTGCGTCCAGATTGCGTATGCCAGTCGAGTGGCTCTGCATTCCTTCGGTCACACCGGAGAGATACGTCCAATGCAGGAACTTGTGAAGAAAACGGAAGTCTAGTTTGTTCGGATCAAGAACGCGAATGGCGGCGGTGAAATTGCTGAACGAAAAATCGCCATCCTCTTTATCGAATAGCGCCACTCGTCCGACCGGCTGTTTAGGCCCGCCGCCGGACTTCTCAAGAATGATGTCGCCGAACTGCAGGCGGCGTTTTTCGAGTTTCTTCGCCTCTACATCTAGATAGGCAATATCAGAGTGATCGAGTGTGCCTTCTCTTGTAAAGTTCGTGTTTCGTAGAACACCAACGTTCACAAACGGTGGCTTTTCACCTTTCCATAAGCCATTGGAGAACTGGCACACCTCTTCTAATGCCCTCGTTTGCCATCCGTTCATAGCATCGCCCCGATCTTTGCCAGCACCTGTGCACTCTCGGCGTCTAGTGCGGCGATCTCGGCGAGAATCTCCTGCGGGGTCCGGTGGTTTACTTGCTCGGCGGTGTTGGGGTTCTTTACGGAGAGGTCGAAGGTGGTCTTGTCGATCTCATTCGCGTCCACGGTCCAGCTCTTCGGTGAGTCGGCGAAGGTGGCTTGCAGGTTGACGAAGTCGCCGAGGTCGTCGTCGTTGAGCGGGTTGGTCTTGCCGAGGTTGCGGCCCGGGTCGAGCTGGTAGTACCAGATCTTGCGCGTGGGCACGCCCTTCTCAAAAAAGAGCACGACGGTCTTGACGCCCGCGCCCTGGAAGGTGCCGCCGGGGCAATCGAGGATGGTGTGGAGATTGCAGCTTTCGAGGAGCAACTGGCGCAGCTTGACCGAGGCGTTGTCGGTGTTGGAGAGGAAGGTGTTCTTGATGACGATGCCGGCGCGTCCACCTGCGCGCAGGCTGCGAATGAAGTGCTGCAGAAAGAGGAACGCCGTCTCGCCGGTGCGGATGGGGAAGTTCTGCTGGACCTCCTTGCGCTCCTTGCCGCCGAAGGGCGGATTGGCCATGATGACGTCGAAGCGGTCCTTCTCCTGGATGTCGGCGAGGTTCTCGGTGAGGGTGTTGGTGTGGATGATGTTGGGCGCCTCGATGCCATGCAGGATCATGTTCATGATGGCGATGACGTAGGCGAGCGACTTCTTCTCCTTGCCGAAGAAGGTGTGCTGCTGGAGAGTCTTGATGTCCTTCGTGCTCAGGCCGGGCTTCCTGCTGAGGTAGTCGAAGGCCTCGCATAAGAACCCGGCGGACCCGACTGCGCCGTCGTAGATGCGTTCGCCGATCTGCGGCTTGACGACCTGGACGATGGCACGGATGAGCGGCCGGGGCGTGTAGTACTCGCCACCGTTGCGGCCGGCGTTGCCCATGTTCCTGATCTTGGCTTCGTAGAGGTGCGAGAGCTCGTGCTTCTCGGTCTGGGAGCGGAAGCGCAGCTCGTCGATGTGGTCGATGATCTCGCGCAGGTTATAGCCGCTCTGGATCTTGTTCTTGATCTCGCCGAAGATCTCGCCGATCTTGTACTCGAGCGTGTTCGATCCGCTCGCCTTCTGTTTGAACCCGTGCAGATAAGGGAAGAGCTTCGCGTTGACGAAGTCGCGGAGGTCGTCGCCGACCATGGCGCGGTTGTGGTCGAGCTTGCCGTCCTTGTCCTTGGGCGCGGCCCAGCTCTCCCACCGGTATGGCTCGTCGAGGATGTAGCTGTAGGGCTTGCCCTGCAGCGCGGCCTCGTCCCGCTTGTCCTTCTCGAGGTCGTCGAGGTACTTCAGGAAGAGCAGCCAGGAGGTCTGCTCGGTGTAGTCGAGTTCAGTGGTGCAACCGGCCTCTTTCCAGAGGACGTCATCGATATTCTTGAATGCCTGTTCAAACATGCGTGTGGATCTCTGCTCCCGAGATGGTGGGCACACGATCGGCGGCGAGCGTTACTGTTGCCCGCAGGGATCTGGTTGTCCACGTCTCTGAATGCGAATGTTACAGGAATGCGCGGCGAGAGCGAGGCCCGTTTGCGTGTGTCCGCAGGCCGACATGCCAGCGAAAAGCCACGGAAATGACAGAGGGGATGGAAAGCGCGAAAACCGGCCGAGCCGGTTTCCTCTCTTCCCACCCCTCTTTGGAAATCCCTTCGGGATTCCCACATTCCCGCGGCTTCGGCGGCGGGTATATATCAATTCAAAGCAAGTAGTTCAGGCGTTCTTCGGCTCACCGCCGGAGCATGTCGCCGGTCTTGGAAGCGCCTGCAGGAGTTCGGCGGCCGCCTTCCGCTCCGCTACCAAGACTCGAATCCCCAATTTCGTGTACGTCCATGAATGCATGCCCTTCGGCTTCGGCGGGAGCGGCGCGGAGACGTCCAAACTTGCCCCGAGCTTAGCTCGCAGCAACTGGGCGCGAGCCAGTGCCCGGCAAGACGGCGCGATGCGCTGAATCTGGTACGAAATTCCCCTGCACTTCCGGCAAACGAAGTTGCCGTCGCCGTACAGGATCAGCACCCTTCTGCCGCAGTCCGGCGACGGACATTTGAACCAGGCGCGACGCCCGCCGAAGCTGCACGTCGACCAGGTAAGCGGCAAAACGAGGGGCCTGCTCGTCCAGCAGGCCCCCTCGCGAATACGGTATGTCAGCTTCAATTCGAGTTCGGTGCACTCGGTTGAGGCGCAGGCAACGACGGCTCCTGACGAGAACCACTGCCAGTTCGCGTATGTCGACAGCATCAGAGCGCCAGTGCGCTGCAGCGATCTGACGTCGATCCGACGAACGCCGCATTCTGACGCATTCTTCCGGCGTCTGCCGCTGCCGATACCTCCCATTTCGATCCTCCGGTTTTTCTAAATTGATTGGCAGTTTGCGAGCTCAAGAACATTCTGTCTCAGAGCGAGCGGAGGACCAGCGTCTCACCGAAGGTGCGATGCTTCACGTGGTCGGGGACGTACGGGTCGAGCTGCTGCGCTTGGTACAGGTCCTGCGGGCCGGTGTAGGCGAGCCGGCCGAGATTGTCGAACTCAGGCTCGAACTCGGCGGCGCCGCCGGCGAGCTTCGACACGTAGAACGTTGCACAGTCCTCGGCGTTGTAACGCCGGATGTCGAACTTGCCATTGTGAGGTCGCCAGAGAGCCTTTGCCAGCTCGGCGCTCCTCGTTTGGTGCCAGTCGGGGACCGCAAACATGAAGTGCCAGTGCGCCGCGATGGCCGGCAGCCCCAATCCGGAAGTGCGGCGCTCGCGGACGGCGACATAGGCGACTCGGACGCGGCGAGGGCCGCGGCCAAGACCGCGACCGAGGCGATCGAAGAATGCGCGCAGTGAAACCTCGGTCTGGTTCAGGCTCATCTTGTGGCTGTACGTGCCCGTGCAGAAGAACTGCCACGGGAATCCGCGCAAGTAGGTGCCCCACTGCTGGGCGACGTGGTTGAAGGTTCGCAGTTCGGGCCGAGAGACCTGTGGCTGCAGAAAAAAGGGAATAGAACGATTCAAGAAGATAACTCCTTTAGGTGAGGTTGAGGATGTTTCGGAGACACGGCTGCCCTACACCCTCTGAGGAGAGGAAGTGAATGTGTGGCCCCGGCTCCGTTTGCTGCGTGAAATGATCGAGAAGGAGCGTGACTGCGCACGCTCGATGGTGCAGGCTGCTACGCCTTAGCTACGCAGCCAGCAATCCATGCATTGATGTCGCTCTCACGCCACCCAACTGCGCGGGCACCGAGTGCAACGGGTTTCGGAAAGGTTTTCTGGTTGATCTTTAGGTAGATGGAACTGCGCGAAAGACCGGTGCGCTCCTTCACGCCGGTCAGCCTGAGGATGAACTCAGTCCGGTCTTTCGTGCGGCCCAAATCTAAAACGAAACTTGTTGACGCCTGCTCGCCATGACGTTGCATGTCTTAAGTCTTCTATTAGGAGCCTGTGTGATTCACGAGCGTTCAAAAATAAATGCTTCTGAGTTAACGGATTTCCGCTAATTGCGATTTGCGATGATGATGCAAAACGAGATGTGCTGTTCGATCTCCGATACCACCGCAAATGGCTTGTTATCGCGATCAATGCCGACCAGCCGACTAGCCGCGGAAAGGGGGCGTCACTGACTGGCTCTATTGAAGTTGCCAATGATGACCTTGTGTTCGGTTGCGAGGCTTTCGACGTAGTCAGCCCAGTGTTGGAGCATTTGCCGGCGTTGGTCGCTGTATTGGGCACGGTTGTAGACACCGCGGACTCCGCCGATGGTGTGGTTGAGAGCTTTTTCGACGACGTCGGATGGAAAGCCTTGCTCGTGCAGGTGAGTGGCTCCGGTGCGGCGGAGGTCGTGGATGGTGAAGGCCTTCATCTCGAAGCTGACCCCGTCGAGTGCCTTATTGAGCGCGTTTGAGGCGAAGGGGCGAATGAGGCTACCGCGGCCGGGTAGGACCAATGCTGAGTTGCCGGCGAGTTGTTTGAGTTCGCGGAAGAGTTCACCCGTCTGTCGAGCTAGATAGACGATGTGCGGCTTGCCGGTCTTCGAGTTGTCTGCTGGGATGGTCCACTCTCCAGCCTCGAAGTCGACATGCTCCCAGCGGGCCAGGAGCAGCTCACTCTTGCGGACGAGGGTAAGCAGGATCACGTGCGAGGCGAGTTTGAACTGGCGCCGGATGTTCGACTGGTAGATGCCTTCAATGTAGAGCCGGATCTCGGTTGCGGAGAGCGCGCGGTCGCGTGACCTCGCTTGGGCGACGAAGCGCATGGGGAGACTGGCGGCGGGGTTGAACTGCACCAGCCCGTTCGCCACGGCGTACTCAAACATCCGCTTGAGGAGGCTCCGGAGCTGGCCGGCGGCCGCAGGGTGGCCGTTGTCTCGCTTTCTGAAGACCAGCGACTGCACGTCGGCGGGGGCGATGTCCTTCACCGCGCGGTCCGCGAAGCGGGGGTAGATGTCCTTGTCCAGGTAACTCCGGATACCGCTGGGGTCCTTGCGGTCACGCTGCACGATCTCCTTGAAGTAGCGCTCCCCGAACTCGAACACAGTCGTGGTGTCCGCCAGAGCTACTTTCGCCGCCTGCTTATGCGCGGCTGGCGATTTACCATGCGCGAGCATTTCGGCGTATTCATCCCGCCGCTTTCGGGCAGCCTTGAGGCTAACGGCCGGGTACTTGCCAAGCGCCACCTTACCGGGCTTGCCGTTCTGACTGTACCGGTAGCGCCACGCCATGCTGCCCGACGGGAAGACTTCGAGCCAGAGACCCTGTCCATCGCGGATGTAATACCGCCGGGAGGGATTCGGCTTCACAGCCTTCAGCGCAAACTCTGATAGCGCCATGGTTTACGTGCCTTTCGTGTCCACATTTTTCGATTTCTCTGTGTTATCGCTCTTGCGTGGACACGTTTGTGGACACGTTTCGTGCGGCTTTACTGAAATCGCTGTGGACATTCTAGGACGATAATCACCCGTAAATCAATGAAAATAGCCGATTTTATGGACTTGGTTGGACTTCGTCGGAAACAAGGCTACTTTCCGATGCAGAAGGTGGAGAAGATTCGGTTGAGGATGTCGTCGGTGGTGGTGGCGCCGGTGAGGGTGTCGAGGGCGCGCAGAGCGCGGTGCAGGTCGGAGAGCAGGAATTCGTGGGGGATTCCTGTGTCGTTGGCGGTGGCGGCGGCGGCGAGGGCATCGAGCGCGGCGGCGACCGCTTCGTGCTGACGGAGGGAGTTGAGGATGCCGGTGGCCGCGGCGTCGTTGCCGGCTTGAAGCAGACGCAGGATGGCAGAGCGCAGGGTGGCGAGGCCTTCGCCGGTGAGGGCGGAGGTGCGGAGGGTCGGGGGAGTTGCGGAGTCAGGAGTTAGGGAGTTAGGAAATACGGGGGTCTCTGCACCCCAGCCAGCAAGCTGGCCGGGGACCCCGGTCTCTCCGCTACGGCGCTGCGCGCCTTCGGTCGAGATGACAGTGTTTTGCGGGTGGTTGCGGTCGTTCGCTTCGGTCGAGATGGCGGTGTTTGGGGTAAGGCCGCGGTCCTTTGCTTCGGTCGAAATGACGGTGTTTGAGGTGGGGTGTGCGGAAGGCTCCAGCAGGTCGACCTTATTAAGGACGACAAGGTGAGGACGGGACTCGAGTGAGTTGAGGAGGGCGGATTCGTCGCGGGAGATCTCGGCGACTGAGTTGGTGGAGGTGGTGGCGTCGAGGATGAGGAGGACGAGATCGGCGTCGGCGAGGGCCTCGCGGGAGCGGGCGATGCCGAGGGCTTCGGCTTCGTCGGCGGGCTGGTCGCCGGAGAGGCGGAGGCCGGCGGTGTCGATGAGGCGGAGCGGGATGCCGCCGAGGGCGGTGATCTCTTCGACGGTGTCGCGGGTGGTGCCGGGGAGCGGGGTGACGATGGCGCGCTCGCGGTCGAGCAGGCGGTTGAAGAGCGAGCTCTTGCCGACGTTGGGGCGGCCGACGAGGGCGAGCGAGGCGCCTTCGCGGAGGCGGTGGCCGGCGGCGTAGCTGCGGGCGAGGTCTTCGAGCGGGGGCTGGATGCGGGCGAGGGTGGCGCGGATCTGCGCGGGGCTGACCACGTCGACGTCGTCGAGCTCGCCGGCGGCGAAGTCCATGCCGGCTTCGAGAAGGGTGATGAGTGTGACGAGCTGGTCTTTGATGGGAGTAATGCGGCGGGAGAGCGCGCCGCCGAGTTGCTGGGCGGCCATGCGGGCCTGCTCGAGGGTCTGGGCGGCGATGAGGTCGTGGACGGCTTCGGCCTGGGTGAGGTCGAGACGGCCGTTGAGGAAGGCGCGCTGGGTGAACTCGCCGGGGGCGGCGAGGCGGGCGCCGGCG
>DASYBN010000479.1:0-6541 GCA_036500785.1 Acidobacteriaceae bacterium | reverse complement strand
GGGGCGAGGCATGAACCCCGCGTTCTCTTGGGGGAGAGAACGCGGGACTCGCCTACTATCGGGCTCATAACACTGTCGTACTTCGTCGTCGTTGTTACGTTGTCCAGGGCCGTCCTTCGGGACGGCCTTCGGGCGTTGGGGGTGCGGGTTTGCACAGGCAGGCTCAAGCGATACATTGCCGGGCGGCTGTCTTCGCCGTATGCTCGCCTTGAGTGTCTGCTCCATTCCAGTTCCAGCCCCGCAAGTCCGGATCGGCGGATTCGGCCAAGGCCCCGCGCGAGGGTGCGCCGCGGCCAATGAATCCGGACCGGCTGGTCTCGGCCGGTGCGGTGGACGACGACCAGCAGTTTGAGCTGAAGCTGCGGCCGAAGCGGCTGGCGGAGTTCATCGGCCAGGCAAAGGCCAAGGAGCAGTTGGCAATTGCGCTCGAGGCCGCAAAGACGCGCGGCGAGGCGCTGGATCATGTGCTGCTGTTCGGTCCTCCGGGGCTTGGCAAGACGACGCTGGCGACGATCATCGCCAACGAGCTGAACGTCGGCTACCAGCAGACGAGCGGCCCGGCACTGCAGATTCAGGGCGATCTAACGGCGATTCTCACGAACCTTCGCGAGAAGCAGGTGCTGTTCCTGGACGAGATTCACCGGCTGCAACCGGTGCTCGAGGAGAAGCTTTATACGGCGCTCGAGGACTACCAGATGGACATCATCATCGGGCAGGGACCGAGCGCGCGTACGCACACGCTGGAGCTGAAGCCGTTCACGCTGGTAGGCGCGACGACGCGTCCGGGGCTGCTGAGCTCGCCGCTGCGCTCGCGGTTCGGGATTCTGCTTCGGCTCGAGTTCTACACCGAGGACGATCTGCGATACATCGTCGAGCGCTCGGCCGAGGTTCTGGGCGTGCCGATCGATCAGGACGGTGCGGCAGAGATTGCGGTGCGTTCAAGGGGAACACCACGAATCGCAAATCGCCTGCTGCGGCGCGTGCGCGACTACGCCGAGGTGCGCGCGGCGGGGAAGATCGACCTGCCGACCGCGCAGGCTGCGCTTGCTCTGCTGGAGGTCGATGCACATGGCTTCGATGAGCTCGACCGACGGCTGCTACGGACGATCATCGAGAAGTACGACGGCGGCCCTGTAGGGCTAAACACGCTTGCGGCGGCACTGGCCGAGGAGCAGGACGCGCTCGAGGAGGTCTACGAGCCGTTCCTGATTCAGATCGGTTTCCTCGACCGCACGCCGCGCGGGCGTGTGGCGACGCGGCTGGCGTATGAGCATCTGGGGATCGAGATGCCGCGGCGGAATCCGAGCAGCGCGACGCTGTTCGGGTAGCTCTTCTTACCCAGCTATTGCGCTGTGCCGGTGACGTAGATGTACTGGCCGGTCGAGGAGCCGTTAGCGTCAAGCGAAATTTTGGCGGAGCGGGTGCCGGACGCGGTTGGCGTGAAGGTCACGGTGATGGTGCAGGGCTGAGTTCCGCTGGAAACCGCCGGGCAGAAGCTCGATGGCGTGGAACTGACGGTTGGCTGCACGGCGGAGACGGTGAAGTCGCCCGGGTTGGCGCCGCCGATGGCCAACGAGGCGGCGGGAGAGCCGCTGCCGATGTTGGCGAGTTGAATTGTGGCCGTCTCGCTGGCGCCGACCGGCTCGGACGGGAAGGTAATCGTGCCGGTGCCGGGGCCGTTGAAGCCGCCGTTTTGCGTGAGGTAGGCGTCGTTCTCAGTGATGATGTCGGAGGTCAAGGAGGTCGAGTCGGAGGTGACGAAGGCATCGCCGGTTACGTTGGAGAACCCTGCGGTGTAGGTGGACAGAGGATCGGTAGGAACGTTCTCGACGGTGAACGTGCAGCTCGCTCCGGAGGCGAGCGTGGAGCCGCAGCCATTCATCTGTTCGTAGTAGGTGTGGGCGTCGCTCAGGCCGCCGGTGGTCCCGGCTCCCACGGTTGCGCTTATGGACGAGGTTCCGGGATTGGTGAGAATGAGGTCTTCGTTGGCTCCCCAGATGGTGTAGGTGAGAGATGAGGGCCAGAGGCTTGGCGCAGTGCCCGGAGCGAGGCCGATTCCGCTTAGCGAAACAGTGTTGGAGCCGGATTCCGTGCTCGTGACCTGAAGGGTCGCGGTCTGAGAGCCACTCCTCGTTGCATTGAACGTGACGTAGATGGTGCAGCTCGCGTTGACGGCGACGCTGCTGCAGTTGTTCGTCTGGGTGAAGTTATTGTCGGCAACTCCATTGATCGCTACGGCGGAGACAGTGAGGGTTCCGGGGCCGCTGTTATTGAGCGTGACGGGAACGGCGGAGGAGCTTGCTCCAGTGATCGTCGGCGAGAAGTTGATGTATGAATTCGAGAGGCTGGAGTTGGGGGTGCTCGCGATGGCGGTAACCGAGAGCGGGATGTAGAACGTGGAGAGGCCGTTGTTGTAGTCGATCTCAATCGAAGCGGTGCGGAGCCCGGGAGCGGAGGGGTGGGCATAGACCTGGATCCAGCAGGGCCCGGAGCTGGCAACGCCCCCGTAGCCGCAAGAGCCAACGTACGTTGGGCTGAAGTCACCGACGGAGAAATCCGTGGGGTTGGCCCCGATGATTATGGAGCTGTTGTAGCTCGGCAGGTTGATTGTCTGGATGGGCGAGGAGGAACCGACCGTGACGTTTTGGAAGTTGATGGCCGACTGGTCTGGCTGGCCGGCGGGGCTTTGCAGGCTGACGGAAAAGTCTGCCGGCGCGGAGGTGAGCGTGGGCTGGAATGGCGGCGTGGGCGGCGCGAGCGAGTAGAGCGACCCGGTATTGAGCGTGGGATTGTTCGCGACGTTGAGCATCGCTGCGATGGTGTCGGTGGGCGCGGGGATGGGCTGGATGGTGGTGAGGGAGAAGAGCTGGCCGCAGAGAGAGCTGTCGCCGGCAGTGCCGCCGGTGGAGTTGATGCAGGCGGAGAGGATGTCGGCGAGCGTGTTGATCTCGGCGGTGGGGACCGTGTCACCGGTGGGCGCATTGCCGGGCGAGGTGCCAGTGGTGGTGTCGGCGAGCTGCGAGGCGAGGGTGAAGGCATTGGCGAGGGACGATGCGTCGCTGGAGCCGGACCCGATGGAGGTCATCGGGCTGGTGGGGCTCATGTATGGTGCGAGCGCAACGACAGCGGCGACGGTGGTGACCTCGTCGATGTTGATGAACGTCTGCGGCGTGAGGGAGGAACAGGGTCCGAGCGCGGCCATGAGGGCGATGTTCGGGTTCGTTGTGGACAGTCCGGGGTTGCCGCCGGTCGCGACGATGTAAACCTGCGTAGCGCTGGCGCAGGAGTAGAGACCGGTGATGGTGAAGTTGCCGCTGGCGTCGGACGTGACCGTCGAGGTGAGCAGCGGTGTGGCGGCGGAGCCGTCGGCTGTGGTGCCGACTGTGTACAGCTGGATGGACGCTCCGGCGACGGGCTGCTGCCCGCCGTGGACCGCGCCGGTGTAACGCGAGTTGCCGGCGGGCGTGTGAGTGGGAACGCCGGGGCCGGAACTGCCACAGCCCGCGAGAATCAAGGAAAGAGGGAGAGCGCAAAGAAGAAACAGGACAGCTCGGCGGAGGACCATGGCACACCCGGGATCGTATAGCTCGCGCGCTTGCTTGCGCACAAGAGTAATCCTGGAGGGCAGATCTTGCCGCAACAATTTGCCGCGAAAGTATGTCGTTGACCAGCCGGATCAGCTGCGCCAGTGGAGTTCGACCGGGCCCTGCAGCGGGTGCGCGCCAGTGCCGGTGAGGCGGCGCTGCTTCAGAGCGAAGTACCACTTGGCGGGCTTGTCGGCGTCGTCGATCAGCATGAGGCCGGGGTTGGAGCGGAGGCCGCGGGCCTGCTCGACCATGGTCTGCTGGTCTTGTTCCACAAAACGAGCGCCGAAGAACTTCACGAGTGGCGTGACGAACGGGACGAAGTAGCCGATGTTCCAGGCGGCCACGACATCGATGCGGCAGGTGGAGGGCGTGATGGGCGTGACTGTCGTGAGGGACGAGAACCATCGCGGCGGGCGTCTATTTCCCGCGTTTCCGCTTATTTTTCTATCGCGCGGGTTTTCGGCGACGATAGTTTCGACACGGCGGTTGGGAAGCGTGAAGTCGATCGTGGTGACCGGACGGCCGAGCAGTTTGTAGGGCGCGGAGTTGGAGCTGGGCGCGTGCGGCGACATGCGGAAGCCGTCGTGTTGGCCGTCGGGCGAGACGATCGGTTCGAACTGCTTGCTCTTCTCGTGGATACTCGCGGCGCTCCGCCACCACCACGCGCGGTGGACAAAGGGGCCGTGCGCGGGATCCATCAGGCCAATGATGCCGTGGTCGACGTTGCAGGGCAGTTCGGCGGAGAGATGTGCGGTGCGGAAGCGTCTTGTGAACTTGGGCAGCTCGGGGATGGGCGGAAGCGTGGCGTCCGTGATCTCGATGCGACCCGCGCCGGGCGCGGGGATGTAGACCCAGGCGTAGCCGTCGCGCTCGGCGACGGGGAAGGCGTTGGCGAAGATCTTTGCAGGCTCAAGCGAGTCGTGCGACGTGAGCGAGGGAATCTCTTCGCAGCGGCCGGAGCAGGGTTCGAAGCGCCAGCCGTGGTATTTGCACTGGACCGTCTGTCCGTCGAACCAGCCTGCAGACAGCGGGATGCCGCGGTGCGGACAGAGATCGCGCAGAGCGAAGAGCGAGCCGTCGCGCTTGCGACCGAGAAGCAGCGGGATGTTGAGCAGCGTGGCGGTGACCGGCTCGCGGAGTGCGTCGGTGCGGAGCGCGGGATACCAGTCGTTGTAGATGAAGTCGGTGGGCGGCCCAGGTTTCGCCGCGGCGTCGAGTTGCACGAGCGAAGGCGCGCGGCCGGCGGCGATGGGACGCATCGAGGGCATCGTGGATGAGTTTACGGGACGAGGCGGCCAGTTAGATTTTGACAGGGTCGCAACCAACGCACCTATTGCACTCGCACGAGGTCCTGCACCCAATTCGTCTCCCAAGTCTTGCCGCCATCCGGCGAGTACGCCTGCTCCCAATGACACGTCGTCCGCGTAATCTTCGACCAGATAAACCGCATGCGAATGGGCCTGCCGTTCTCTGTAGTGTCGGCGTAAAAGGTCCCCACGCCGTCATGGAAGCTGCCCTTCACCGGCGAGTCCATCGGCGCTGTTGGATACCGGCTGTCCATCCACCAGATCGACCAGAGTCCGGTCTTAGGATCGAAGGAGCGCGGAGCTACGCCGCGATACGCGCCACCCGGCACATTGAAAACGTCATCGTCAACGTTCGCATAGCCGCCCATTAGTGGCTGGCTATAGAGCGTACCGTCGAACTCCATCCAGTCATGACTATTCGCAAGCCGCTGCTTCAACTTGCGATGATGAACCTTCCATCGGCCGACGAGAAAATCAAAGTCGTGAAGCCCGGTTGGCGCACCTGCGTTGACTTTCTTCCCTCCTGGCGTCGGCGCGGTTTGTGCTCGAGGATCCCCCGTCGAGACCAGCCCCAGACCCAAACAAATGGCAAGCATCATGCGTTGTGGTTTCACGCTGACTCCCTCCGTCCTCATGTCGGTTACCGCGGCAATTCTAGCCTTCGTATCACAACGCGAGCTTGTCCAACAGAGAGTTGACACGTCAGCGAAGCACGTGTGCGCGCCACCTCGGCCCGGCGACCCGCCACGCGTGGGCTGGATAGACTTGAGGTGTGGCGGAGAGCGTTGAGGTGAGGACCGAGCAGAGGTTGGCTACACCGACGCGACCGCGTGCGGTGCTGGCGTGGATTGTGCTGCTGTGGGCGGGGTTCTATGCAAGCTTCGCGCTGGCGCGGCCGCCGCTGCTGGACGATGCGGATTCGGTGCATGCCGAAGTCGCGCGCGAGATGCTGCTGCGTCACGACTATGTGACGCTGTATGCGAATGGCATCCGGTATCTCGAAAAGGCGCCGCTGCTGTACTGGTCGATGGCTGCGTGTCTGAAGGTGTTTAGTGCGCTGGGACTGACGGGGCCTATGGCGAGGACCGTTGCGGTAAGGCTGCCGCTGGCTTTTGCGGTGCTGGCGCTGGCGCTGGTGTGCGAGAGCTTCGCGCGGAGAATGTTTCGGTCCCGCAGGGCAGGGCTGTATGCGGCGCTGATTCTGCTGTCGAGCTTCGGAATCTTCATCTTCACGCGGATCACCATCCCGGACGCCATGGTATGTCTGTGGATCACAACCGCTCTGTGGTGCTTCTGGCGGACGGAAGAAGCACCTGCGGTACGGCAGACGCGCTTCGCGGCACCTGCGGTGCGGCCGACGCGCTTCGCGCCGAACGACTGGGCGCAGAGTCATGTCAGGATATTTTGCTGGGCATTTGGCGCGAGCTGCGCGCTGAATGTGCTGACCAAGGGGCTCATCGGCGTGGTGTTTCCGGTGGGTGCCGTGGCGATTTACCTTGTGCTGTCGCGCGGATGGGCACGGGCCTGGGGGCGAGTGAAGGAGCTGTATCCGTGGAGTACGGTCGCGGTATTCCTGGTGATTGCGGCGCCGTGGCATATGCTCGCTGGGCTTGCGAATCCGACGCAGGGACAACCGACACCGTTTCG
>DASYBN010000478.1:0-21776 GCA_036500785.1 Acidobacteriaceae bacterium | reverse complement strand
GCGCGGCCGCCCGCCCCCCGGCCAGCTGCAGGTCCGGTTGCCGTGCGCCCGTCCGCCGCCGCGCCTGCTGTCGCTTCCACGGCCCCATCCGCGCCGGTGGTCGTCAAGCCCTCCGCCGTTCCGCCGCCTGCAGCGGCACCTGCAGGCGTTGCGGCTGCAGCTCCCTCCGCAACCCCGACACCCCCGCCGACAGCCGCCACTCCCGCGGCAGCCACACCGGCAGCGTCTGCTGCTCCGGCTGCACCCGAAGCTGTGGTCGCCCCGGCAGCCCCCGCGCCGCCTGTCCGCCGCGTGATCATGCCGCAGACCGGCCCGCGGCCAACCTATACTGCCGCACCGGGCGCCGCCAACGCTGCCCGACGGCCTATCTTTGAGCGGCCGCGCCCGCAGAGTCCCGGTGCCCCGGGCGGTCCCGGCGGCGCGGGTGGTCCGGGCAATCGAGGCCCGCTCCCTCCTGGCGCACGCCGTCCCATGCATCCCACGCGCACCTTTCCCGGCGGCCCAGGTGGTCCCGGAGGCCCTGGGGCGCGTCCTGGCTTTGGTCCGCGTCCTGGCGGACGTCCCGGCTTCGGCGGCCGTCAGGGCGTTGGCCCCGGCGGTCTGCTGCCGCCGACTGAGGCCGCACCGGCTCCCGGCCGTCCCGCCCGTCCTGGCCCGCGTGGCCGCGGAGGTCAGCGGTACGTCAAGGACAAGGAAGTCGCACTCAAGGGTTATGCTCCTCGCCTCGGCGCCGCGCAGATCCCGACGGGCGATATGCCCATTACCCGCACCATCACGGTGACCGAGGGCATCTCCGTCAAGGACCTCGCCGAGAAGCTCGAAGTCCGCGGCAAGGACCTCATCGCCACGCTGCTCCTCCGCGGCGTCATGGTCACGGTCAACCAGTCGCTCGACTCCGAGCTCGTCAAGTCCGTCGCCCGGCAGTTCGGCGCCGACGCCCAGGTCATCTCGGTTGAAGAGCAGATCGAGAACGAGGCCATCGAAGGCCTCCTCGAGGACACCTCGAACATGGTCGAGATCGTGCGCCCGCCCGTCGTTACGGTCATGGGCCACGTCGATCACGGCAAGACCTCGCTGCTTGACGCCATCCGCTCCACCGAGGTCGCCGCAGGCGAAGCCGGCGGCATCACCCAGCACATCGGCGCCTACAAGGTCCGCATCACCAAGGAAGACTCGCCCGCCTTCGGCCGCGAGATTGTCTTCCTCGATACCCCTGGCCACGAGGCCTTCACCCGCATGCGTGCGCGCGGCGCCAAGATCACCGACATCGTCGTGATCGTCGTCGCCGCCGATGACGGCGTGATGCCTCAGACCATCGAGGCCATCGACCATGCGCGCGCCGCGAACGTTCCCATCATCGTCGCGGTCAACAAGATTGATCGTCCTGACGCCAACCCCGACCGCGTGAAGCAGCAATTGGCAGAACGCGGCCTGCAGCCCGACGACTGGGGCGGCGACACACCCTTCGTCAACGTCTCCGCCAAGCAGCGCATCAACCTGGACGGTCTCGAGGAGATGATCTGCCTCCAGGCCGACCTCAAGCCCCAGAAGGCCACGCCCGAGCGTCCTGCCGTCGGCACCGTCATCGAGGCCAAGCTCGATCGCGGCCGTGGCGCCGTCGCCTCCATCCTAGTGCAGAACGGTTCGCTCCGCCCCGGCGATAGCTACATCGTCGGCAACACCTTCGGCAAGGTTCGCGCCATGTTCAACGATCGCGGCCAGCCCATCGTCGAAGCCGGTCCTTCCACACCCGTCGAGATCCTCGGCCTCGAGTCGCTGCCTGACGCTGGCGATACCTTCCTCGTCATGGCCGACCGCGATCGCGCCAAGGAAATCGCCAAGTACCGCACGCTCAAGGAGCGCGAAGCGCAGCTCGCCAAGAGTTCCCGCATCTCGCTCGAAGGTCTCGCCGAGCAGATCAAGCAGGCCGGCGTCAAGGACCTCAACCTCATCCTTAAGGGCGACGTGGGTGGCTCGGTCGAAGTCCTCGCCGATTCGCTGCAGCGCATGTCCACCGAGAAGGTGCGCGTCCGCGCGCTGCACTCCGGTGTCGGCGCGATCACCGAGTCCGATATCCTGCTCGCCTCCGCGTCGAACGCTGTCGTTATCGGCTTCAACGTGCGGCCGGAGCGCAAGGCCCAGGAGCTCGCCGATCAGGAGAAGGTCGAGATTCGCCTTCACTCGATCATCTACGAGCTGCAGGACGAGATCACCAAGGCGATGTTCGGCCTCCTCGAGCCCGTCTATCGCGAGGTCTACCAAGGCCGCGCCGAGGTGCTCAACGTCTTCAAGATCACCAAGGTCGGTCAGATCGCCGGCTGCACCGTGCGCGATGGTCTCATCAAGCGTGACAACCAGGTCCGCGTCACGCGAGAAGGCTCCGAGGTGTGGAAGGGCAAGATCGCCTCGCTCAAGCGCTTCAAGGACGACGTCTCTGAAGTCCGCAGCGGTATGGAGTGCGGTATCGACCTTGCCGGCTTCAAGGACATCCGCGTCGGCGACCTGATCGAGGCCTTCACCACCGAGAAGATCGCCGCCGAACTCGGCCAGAACACCGCCGAGCTCAAGCGGCAGCAGATGGCCGAGCTCAAGGAAGCCAAGCAGCGCGAGAACGAGGTCGCCGCCGCTCCCGCATAGCGCGCTCAGCTCTCAACCAACACGACAGGGTCGGGATTCTTCCCGGCCCTGTCTCTTTCACGAGTCTGCTGCACCGCATGGCGCTACCATGTTCCTATCTTGAAGACGCACGATGTCCTTCCCTCTGTCACGCTGCGAATGCGCGCGGCCCTGGCGATCCTCTGGATCTGCGCCTTTGTTGCCGTCCCTTTCTGGATTGCAGCGGATCACGTCGGATGGGACGTCGCGATCTACCACCACGCCATCCGGTCCCTTCAGCTGCACCACGATCCCTATTGGGACGCCATCGCCATACAGGATGCATTTCACCGAACACTGGCGTTTCATCCGAATGCCACCACGCCCTTCAGTTATGTTTATTCGCCGATCACACTGCCGCTTCTTCGGTTGATCGGCGCGCTGCCCGTTTCACTTACCGCATCGCTCTACTGGATTCTTTACGTTTTCTGTGCGCTCAGTCTTGTTTGGGTTGGCCTTCAACTCACCCAACCTCGGGAACACCAGCCTTTTCTCTTCATCGCGCCAGCCGTCCTCTTCTTTCCCGGGCTGCTCCAGCACGACGCCATCCTGAGCGGCAATGTCGCAGTCATTCTTTATGGCTTCGTGCTCGCCGCCGCCGTACTCGGCTGGCGCAGCGGCAAATGGAGTTGGTGCTATCTTGCGATCCTGCTAGCATCCTGCTTCAAGCCTCCGCTCCTGAGCCTCCTTGCCATCCCGCTCTTCTCGGCGCGCAGGCAGCTCCTCCCCACGGCGATTACCGCAGCGGCCGGCGGGGCGCTGCTTGCTATGCAGCCCCTTGTCTGCCCATCGCTCTTTCATAACTTCCTGCACGCCATCGAGCTTCAGTTCACCTACAATCGCGACTTCGGCTGCAGCCCGGCCGGGCTCGTCAGCAACCTGCTGGTCGCCCACGGAATTCCCTACTCGCCGGCCGGCACTCTAGTCTATGTCGCGTATGCCTTGCCGCTCTTCGGCCTGCTGTTGTATCTCTCGCGCGAGTTTCTCGCGGCACGTTTTACTCTGCAGCAGTGGATTCCCGTTCTCCTCGTGGGCGTCATTCTTCTCAATCCGCGCATCATGCAGTATGACGTCCTTCCCCTCACACTGCCGATGGCTTTGATCGGCTGGCGCAGCCTGTCTCGCGTAACCTCACGACCAGTCGCGATCCTGATCTTCTGTGCGGTCCTCGCGCCGGCGAATCTCTTCGCCGTCCAGACTTTGGACCATTGGAAAACAGCAGAAGGCACCCTGCTCGTCGTCGTATTCGCCGCTGGCTGCTGGGACCTTCTTCATTGGTCGCCGAGTTTCCGCGCTGACAAGATCGCCGCACAACTCAAGCGCCAGCAGATCGCCGACCTCAAGGAACTCAAGTAAGCCCAATGGACGTAGCCGCGGATTCGCATAAGTCGATTCGGAACTCATCCACGGAGGCGGCCGACCGCGACCCTTTCTACTGTCCCGTTCAGATCGCTCGCAATCCTGTAGTTGCGCTCTGCCCGACGGGCCTCCGGCAGCATCTCCACCTGCATCTCGACGCGCAGCCAATCAACCAGCGCTCGGTTGCGTCCGCTCCGCTTGGCCAGATACAGCATCCTGTCGGCACGGCGCACCGTATCCGCCAAGTCTTCGCCCGGCCGGAGCTCCGCAATCCCGAAGCTCGCTGTAATGCGGCGGCGTCGTAAGCTTCCGCTGCCGAACCGCGTCTCTTCGATCACCCGTCTGAGCCGCTCAATCAGATCACGTGCATCTTCACGATGAGCGTCCGAGAGCAGCGCCACAAATTCTTCTCCGCCAAACCGCGCCACCTCATCTGAGGAACGCAGGTTCTCTCTCAGCAGCGCGGCAACCTTCACCAGCACAGCATCGCCGCCATCTACGTGCCCGCACGAGTCGTTAATCGCCTTGAAGTGATCGATGTCGCATACGGCAATGCTGAAGCATCTTCCTTTCGCTTTGGCGACACGCTTCCTTGCAGCTTCCTCAAAGCCCCTCCGGTTCAACAACCGGGTCAGCGGATCCTCCATCGCTCGCCCATGCAACTCGTCGATCACGTCGACCACCACCGCAGCTATGAGGGTCACGCCCACGAGCACTACTAGAACCGCGTAGGTCGCGTTCATCCACTTCCAGTAGCTCGAATGGGCGAATGCCATCACGTCGCGGCTCTTCCCCGTCGTCCCGAACGACAGCAGAGTGCGCGGAAATCCCTGAAGTCCCAGCCCCAGCAGCACCCAGGCCACGATGCGGTCCATCACCTTCTTCGCCGCGCGGCTAAGATACGCCGCATCAATCATCGTTAACGCCCCGAGCCCGAAGTTCATAACATACAGCCGCGTCGTCAGGTTCGGGCTCACGAAACAGAAGTAGGCTATCCCCAGAAGTACCAACCCGGCGATGCATGAACGCATCGCGTATCGCGGCCTTAGGCTTGTCCTCTTGTAGCAGCCGTCCAACAGCGCCATCAGCGCAGCCGTATACAAAGTTGCCGAGATCATGAAGTTCCAGGCGATGTCGCGCGGAATGCCCAGCGTCTGCGCACACGTCCCAATCGTAAACAGCGTGAAAGAGGCGCACAGATAGAGCAGATACCGAAGCCGCCTCTGCCACCACCACAGCCCTAAAAATCCCGCCCCGAACACCAGCGCGCGCATCGGTGCCAGAAAGGCCAATCCGGTCGCTGTAAACAAATCCTTGTGATGGCCCAACAGGTATAGCCCCAATCCCGAAATTCACGCAATAGGACATGATCGCATCAGAGCCCTTCGGCGCCAATGCCACATAGGGCAAATGACCTGCTGTTCTTCTCCGCCGTCCGCGTCCGAAACTGATGCACGACCCGGGCGTAATCGCGTCGAGCTTTTGCCCTCGGTGCAGAACTTTCCGCGCAATAAAACAGGTCTCCAGGCGCAGACATCTCCCCGCATCAGAAGGTCAGTTCAGCCGGCCGCGCAAGCCTCATCCGCAATCGCAAGGTGCCGATCAAGCGCCGCGATTCCCTGCTCCAGTTCCTGTTCGCTCACAATCAGCGGGGGCGCAATAACGAAATGGCTCACCCAAGCCTGGATCATCACGCCGTCCGCGGCCATCTTCCCTGCAATCTGATCAACCAGCAACGGCCGTCCGCTGATTTTGTCCGCATAGGTATTGAACGGCTCCTTCGTCTGCTGATCCTTCACCAGATCGACTGCCCAGAACAGCCCCTTGCCGCGTACGTCCCCCACGCTCCGGTGCTTCGCCTTCAGCGCTTGCAGCCTCTGCTCCATCCAGGGCTGCAGTTCCTTGGCCCTATCGACGAGCTTCAACCGCTTCATCTCGTTAATTGTCGCTACGGCAGGCAGCAGCGTCATCGGATGCGCCTCATACGTATGTCCGTGCGCGAAGTAGTGGTCCTGGAAGTAGTCGCCGATCTTCTCGCTCGTCGCGCAGAGGCCCAAGGGAACATACGCCGACGTAATCCCCTTGGCGGTCGTGAGGATGTCAGGCGTCACGCCCCAGAGGTCCATGGCAAACCACGCGCCCGACCGGCCCCATCCGCTCATCACCTCATCGGCAATCAACAGGACACCATACTCGTCGCAAATCCGTCGCAGCTTCGGCATGTACTCCACCGGAGGCACAATCACGCCATTCGTTCCCACGATGGGCTCGACGAGGACGGCGGCGACGTCGCTCTCGTTCCGGATCATGTGTTCGATATAGTCCGCGCACGCAATCCCGCACTCCGGATGCGTATGTTTGATCGGGCACTTGTAGCAATGCACCTCCGGCCCGAAGATCACCCCCTGGGCTTTGCCGCGCGGCTCCATCGGCCAGCGCCGCGGATCGCCAGTGGCCGCAATGCTGGAAGACGTTGAGCCGTGGTACGAACGATAGCGCGCGATAATCTTCGTCTTGCCCGTGTACATGCGCGCGATTTTGAACGCTGCTTCGTTCGCGTCCGTTCCGCTCGTCGTGAAGAAGAACTTGTTCAGACCCTTCGGCAGAACCTCGAGCAGGAGCTTTGAGAGTTCCGCGCGCGCTGTCGTGGCATATCCAGGCATCGCGTAAGCAAGTTCTTGGGCTTGCTGCTTGATCGCATCAATCACGGCCTGGTTCTTGTGGCCGAGATTCATGCACATGAGCTGCGAGCTGAAGTCCAGATAGCGTTTCCCCTTCGCGTCCGTGATGTAGCACCCTTCGGCATCGACAATGTGCAGAGGGGTCCATCCCTTCTGGAAACGCCAAGTGCCGTAGTTCGTCTCGCGTGTTATTTGGACAACCTCATCGGAGGTCATCGGGCTTTCCGTACTTTGGGAAGGGCTTACTGTCGAAGTGCTCATGCGGCCGCCTTTCGCTCCTGATGTTGCTGATGCTCGAACCGCTCCCGCAGCCCGAGCGTCAGCAGATAGTAAACGCCGCTGGCAACGAAGAAGCCAACGAACCAAGCATAGTCGTAGAGGAACGCGAGCGACGGCACAAACCGTCCGATCAGCGCAGTCACCACACCGCAGATCAGCGCCATGATCGCGACAGGATTGAAGCCATTGCGGTACTCATATATTCCGCCGCGCCTATAGAGCGAGTACGTATCGAGCCGAGTGTGGCGTACAAGGAAGTAGTCGGTCACCATGATGCCCGCAACGGGACCCAGCAGTCCCGAGTAGCCGACCAGCCACCCGAAGACATAATTGCCGAAGGTCGAGAGCCAGTACCATGGGCACATGAGCAGGCCGAGAAAACCTGTGATCAGTCCGCCCATGCGGAAGCTGATATAACGCGGCGCAAGATTGGAGATGTCGTTCGAGGGCCCAACGACATTTGCCCCAATATTGACGTTGAGCGTTGCGACGAGCAGCGCGACGAGGCCCAGAAATGCCAGCAGCGGTTCATGGAAGCGGCCGAGCAACTCGACCGGATTCCAAATCGGCTTGCCGAACACGACGGCAGAGGCGGAGGTGACTGCAATGCCAAGGAATGAGAAGAGAACCATTGCGACGGGCAGACCGATCGCCTGACCGACGAGTTGGGCGTCCTGATCTTTTGCGTATCTCGTGAAGTCCGGGATATTAAGCGAGAGCGTCGCCCAGTAGCCCACCATGGCTGTCAGCGACGGGAAGAAGAACTTCAAGAAGTCGTGGCGCGTGGCGAAGTGATCCGGCGCGGAGAGCATCGGCCCGAAGCCGCCCGCCTTGTGCAGCATGAACCCGAGCAGCAGCGCCGACATCACGATCATGAACGGCACCGAATAACTCTGCAGAAAGCGAATCGACTCGACGCCGCACCAGACGACGAGCATATTGAGCAGCCAAAAGCCCAGGAAACACAACCAGAGAACGGCCGGCTTACCTGTCGTTGATGGCCAAAGCACGTTGAGCATTGCGTCGATTGCCTGTCCGCCGATCCACGACTGAATACCGAACCATCCGCAGGCAACGATGGCGCGCAGGATCGCGGGAATCTGTGCTCCGCGCGTGCCAAAGGGAGCGCGAACGAAGACAGGAAACGGAATGCCGTACTTCGTGCCTGCATGGGCATTGAGCAGCATCGGGACGAGCACGATGAGGTTTCCGAGCAGGATCGTCAGCACCGCCTGCTTCCAGTTCATGCCGCCGGCGATGAGCGAAGCGGCGAGCATGTAGGTCGTGACCTCCATCGACATCGAGAACCAGAGCGCGATGTAGTTATAGGTCGACCATGTTCTGCGAATTGACTCTGTTGGCGCGAGGTCGGCGTTGTAGAGTCGCGGATCCGGCGTGAGATCGCGTCCGAGCTCCTTTTGGGGAGTTCCGGGATCCTCCATCGCGTTCGACGGCGCTGAGATCAAGCAAGACCTCCGGCGTTCGCTTCGCGCTTCACGAACCGCCCGCGCCCGGTTTTGCCGAGGAACTTGCCGGGCTGCGTGGTGTTGTCGACCACCAGCTCGCCGCGTGAGAAGACCTTTGCGGCGTTGCCCTTCACCGTCCAGCCCTCGAACATGTTGTAGTCGGTGGCCATGCACTGCGTCGCGGCCGTGATTGTATAGTCGGCGTTCGGGTCCCAGAGCAGAATGTCGGCATCGAGGCCGGGCGCGATGCTTCCCTTCTGCTTGCCCATGCCGAAGATCTTCGCGGGATTTGTGCAGGAAAGCTCGACGAACTTCTCCGGCGTGATACGTCCTTGATTCACGCCGAAGTGCCAGAGGATCTGCAGACGGTTCTCGACGCCGGGCCCACCGTTGGGAATCTTCGTAAAGTCGTTGTGACCAAGCTCCTTCTGATCTTTGAAGCGGAACGGACAGTGATCGGTCGACACGACGGAGAGCGAGCCGTCGTTGAGTGCGTTCCAGAGCGGAGCTTGATGACGTTTCTCGCGCAGCGGAGGAGTGAAGACAAACTTGGCTTCATCCCAGCTCTTGCCAGGCATCTGGTCTTCGATCGATAGCACAAGATACTGGGTGCAGGTTTCAGCAAGTGCGCGGGCGCCGCGCTGCTGCATGAACTTGAGATCGTCGAGGGCGTACTCGTTGGAGAGGTGCACGATGTAGACGGCGGCGCCGGCTATGTCGGCGAGAGCGATGGATCGATGCGTGGCCTCGGCTTCGGCTTTCGGGCTGCGCGAGAGTGCGTGGAAGTGCGGCGCGGTCTTGCCTTCGGCGAGCATCTGCGCCACAACGACGTCGATGGCGCTGCCGTTCTCAGCGTGAATGAGGCAAAGTCCGTTGAGCTTCGCGGCTTTCTGCATGACGCGGAACATCAGCTCATCGTTAATCATGAGCACGTTCGGATAGGCCATGAAGAGTTTAAAGCTGGTGACGCCGAACTTCACCATCTCTTCCATCTCGCGCAGCGTCTCTTCGCCATTCTTGCCGTGCAGGTTGGTCACGGCCATGTGGAGCGAGAAGTCAACGCAAGCTTTGTTGTCGGATTTCTTCAGCCAGGTTTCGAGCGCGTTCTGAAGCGTGCTCTGCTGGTTCTGCAGAGCGAAGTCAATGACAGTGGTCGTGCCTCCGACGGCTGCGGCTTGGGTGCCGGTGGTGTAGTCGTCGGCGGAGGTGGTACCGCCGAAGGGCATGTCGAGGTGCGTGTGCACGTCGATGCCACCGGGCATGATCAGCAGGTTCGTCGCGTCCAGGACTTGATGATCGCGCTGAGGAAGATTCGGCCCGACCTGCGCGATCTTCTCGCCTTCGATGAGGACGTCTGCGCGCTCGGAGCTGGCAGCGTTGACGACCGTGCCCTTCTTGATCAGTATTCCCATCGGTTGGCTTCTCCCGTAGACGATTAGGCGTTCGGGTTGGGAAGTGCTTGTTCGACGCCCTCAGGCACGAGTCCGGCAGCAACGCGCTCATCCCATGTTTGCGGCGGAAGTCCGTTCTGGACGCGCTCCATGGTGATGCAATCCGGGACGGGGCAGACGAGCGAGCAGAGGTTGCAGCCCACGCACTCGTGCTCGTCGACGCGTGGGATGCGGGCGAGGGGTGTGCGGAAGGGGCCGTCGGCACCGGGGCCGTTGAGGTCGAGCTTGGGGATGGGTGTGGTGGTGATGCGTAGTGGAGCTTCGGCGGCGATGAGTTGTGGTGTACGCGTGGTATCGGGTTGCGGGAGAGCGCGGTCGAGGTGGATGCACTGGTGCGCGCCGTCCCAGCAGGCGGTGTAGCAGAGCTCGCAGCCGATGCACTTGTCTTCGTGAATGTGCGCGACAATTTTGTAATTGAGGTTGAGGTGCTTCCACTCGGTGACATTGGGGAGCGAGCGGCCGCGGAAGTCGTCGAGTGTGGTGAAGTTCTTGCGGCGCATCCATGTGAGAAGGCCGTCGGCCATGTCTTCGACGATGCGATAGCCGAAGTGCATCGCGGCGGTGCAGACCTGCACGGTGCCGGCGCCGAGGAGGATGAACTCGGCGGCGTCATTCCAGGTTGCTATGCCCCCGATGCCGCTCATTGGGAGCGCAGCCGCGGGGTCACTCATGACCTGCTGCACCATGTTGAGCGCGATGGGTTTTACCGCAGGGCCGCAGTAGCCGCCATGCGACGATTTGCCGTCAACGTTGGGGCGCGGCTCGAAGGTGTCGAGGTTGATGGAGGTGATGGAGTTGATGGTGTTGATGGCGGAGAGTGCGTCGGCGCCGGCGCGTTTGGCGGCGCGAGCGGGCATGCGGATGTCGGAGATGTTGGGCGTGAGCTTGACGATGACGGGAGTGCGCGCGGCTTCTTTCACCCATTCGGTGATCTGCTCGCAGTATGCCGGAACCTGACCTACGGCAGAGCCCATGCCGCGCTCGCTCATCCCGTGGGGACAGCCAAAGTTGAGCTCGAGGCCGTCAGCGCCGGCTCCTTCTGCGCGCTTCACGATCTCGTGCCAAGACTCGCGTTTAGATTCCACCATGAGCGACGCAATAACGACGTGCTTCGGATAGCAGCGCTTGACCTCTTCAATCTCGCGCAGGTTGATCTCGATCGGGCGATCGCTGATGAGCTCGATGTTGTTCAGGCCCATCATTTTCTGACCGTTGTAATCGATGGAGGAGTAGCGCGAGGACACGTTGGTGATGGGCTCGCCGATGGTCTTCCAGACGGCGCCGCCCCAACCCGCGTCGAATGCGCGCATGATCTGCTCGCCGCAGTTGGTGGGCGGAGCGGAGGCGAGCCAGAAGGGGTTGAGGCACTTAATGCCAGCGAAAGTCGTCTCCAGCGTTGGGCTAGTGATCGGCATTTTGCCCCCCCAGCCAAGCAGCCATCGCGATGCCCGCGCGCTTGCCATCGGCCACAGCGTCGACGACCTCGCGGCCCCCATTCGTGCAGTCGCCGCCGGCGAAGTACTTGGGGTTTGAGCTCTGACCGGTCGCGCGATCGATGGCGATATGGCCGCGCTCCAGTCTGAGCTTTGCGGGCTTTGCATTCACTCCAGCGAGAAAATCGGTGTGCGTGGATTGGCCAATTGCGAGGATAACGTGATCAACGGGCAGATCGAACGCTGAGTTGGCGATGGGGACGAGCGAGCCATCGGTGCTGGTCTCGAGGCGCTCGAGCTGGAGCGCTTCGATGCGGCCGTTGCCCTTGAGAGCGGAGGGCTGCACGTGCCAGAGAAAGTGAACGCCTTCATGTTTCGCCTGCTCGTACTCAAAATCGAAGGCGGACATCTGCTCGGGGCCCCGACGATAGATCATGGTCACGCTTTCGGCGCCGAGGCGAACGGCGGCGTTGGCTGCATCGATGGCGGTGTTGCCGGCTCCGACCACCGCGACACGCCCGGAAATTTCCGTGAGTGCAGCACGCTTATAGTCGGCGATAAAGCTGAGTGCGTTGGTGACGCCGGGCAGCTCTTCACCTGCGATGCCGAGGCGATGAATGGCACCGAGACCTACGCCGATGAAGATCGCGTCATAGTCGGACTCGAGCCGGTCGAGCGCGGCCGGGTCCACGATCGTGTTGAAGTGAAACTCGACGCCGAGCTGCGCGATGCGGTCAATCTCGCGGAGGCTGGCGGAGAACGTGAGCTTGTACTCGGCGATCCCGTAGGTGTTCAAACCACCGGGCAACGGCCGCGCGTCGTAGATCTCGGCACGAATGCCATGGCGGCGGAGTTCGGCCGCGCAGGCCAACGATGCCGGACCGGCGCCGACAAGGGCGACGGATTTGCCAATGTCGGCAGCGGGCTTGAATGGTAGAACGTTGCCGTTGTGCTCGGTTGAATCCAGCGATTCCATAGCGAAGCGCTGCAGCCGGCCTATGGCAATGGGTTGCTTGTTGTAGCGATGCAGAACACAAGCGCCCTCGCAGAGCACGTCGACGGGGCAGGCGCGGGAGCAGCTCTCGCCGAGGATATTGGATTCGAGAATGGTACGCGCGGAGCCCTCGAGGTTATCGCTGGCGATCTTTTTGATGAAGCGCGGAACGTCGATGTGCGTCGGGCAGGCGGTGGTGCAGGGCGCGTCGAAGCAGTAGAGACATCGATTGGCTTCTGCGACAGCCGCCGTGCGATCGAACGGCGGATGGAGATCAGGAAAGCGCGCAGCAATTTCCGCGGAACGAGGAAACTGCTCGAAGAACGTCAGCGGCTCGCTCAAAGCTATCGTGGACTCCTCTTCCCGATGCAGCGTGAGGAAGAATAGCCTGTCCGACGGCCTGAACTGCCGCTATCGGACTCTTCCCTCTCGCAGCGGATTGGAAGTCACGATTATGCACCATTTTGGCTGGAATCGTGAATCCGCCTCGTAACTCTCTAGTGGCGCAGGATCCAATCCATGGTGCGCTCGGCGAGTCGGTCCATGGCGAGCACAGCCTGCTCCAGGTGCTCGAGCTTTGTGTCCTCAGCGCGGTTGTGACTGAGCCCGTTGAGCGACTGCACAAACATCATCACAGTCGGAATGCCGAGCCGCGCGACCTCGGCCGCATCGTGCAACGGGCCGGAGGGCAGCTGCTCCGAATGCCCCACCGTATCGAGAATCGCCTGCTCACAGAGCGCAATGAGCTCGGGATGAAACGGGATCGGCTGGATCGACCAGATATTCGACCAGTCAACCGTGCAATGCTCTTCGACAGCGAAGCGATCGCTGGCCTCGCGCGCCTCGCGCAGCATGCTCGCAAGAACCTCAGCATCAAGATCGCGCATATCGAGCGTCGCTTCACAGCGACCGACGACCGAGGTCACAATCCCAGGGAAAGTTTCTACGCTGCCCATCGTTGCAACCGAGTTGGGGTGCTTGCGTGCAATAGGCCGAATTTCCAGCGCGAGCTTCGCGCACGCCGCGAGCGCGTCGCGCCGAACCTCCATCGGGGTCGAACCGGAGTGCGCCTCCTGGCCATGGAAGGTGATGGCCCAACGCTCCACGCCTTTCGTGCCGAGCACGACCCCCAGCGGTTTGTCCACCGCCTCCAGAATAGGCCCTTGCTCTATGTGGAGTTCGATGTACGCGGCGAGATTCTTGCGCTCGGCGGCGGCCTCACCGATGCGGTCAACCGAGATGCCACAGGCTGCGAGCGCGGCTTCGAGAGATGTACCGTCGCGGTCCGTCCGCACGCGATCAGCTTCAATGGTTTGAGTTCCGGCGAACGCGGACGAACCGAACAGGCTGCGGCCAAAGCGCGCGCCCTCTTCGTCGGCCCAGTCGACAAGCTTGATCGTGCACGGTGGCCGACCGTAGTATTTTCGTGCCTGGTGCTTCAGCACCTCCAGCCCTGTGAGCACGCCGAGGCAACCGTCGAGCCAGCCGCCGTTCGGCACAGAATCCAAGTGACTGCCGAGCACGAGCACGCGATTCGATTCGCCGCGCAGCGTGATCCAGTGGTTGCCGGCGGCATCATAGTGATGCTCCACCGGCAGTGAGGCGAGCTTCTGCTCGAACCAGGAGCGCGCCGCCAGCCATGCAGGAGACCAGGCGATGCGTTGTGCGCCCTGCTCATTGCCTGTAAGTGAGCGAAGCTCTTCAAGATGCGCGATGACTGCGCCGGTATCGACCATGGGATGTCAGGGTAACAGCTGCAGCGAGCCGACAGAGCCGCCGATTTGTCACCTGTCCGACATAGGCTTTTGACTGCTCGCACAAATCGCAGAAAAGACGCGGGCTCTTCATCGAGTGTAAGGAACAAAGGCAACCCGGACCATCTACATAGCTTCTACACGCTACATATACCCGGGTGAGGTGGCAGCAGTCGGTGCTGCTTCCTGCATGCCTCCGCGGGACGATTCAAAACCGATCTGGCGATCTCAAGATGAGGTAGGCCCTCTTGGTGGAAGCAATCGTTCTTTGGAATGAACCAAACAATCTCTCACACTGGAACTTCCATCTCGACCCCGAGTGGAAGCGCTTCGCCGATCTGGTGCAGACCACCGCATCCGCAATTCGTGCGGTGAATCCTAAGGTGCCGATTGTGCTGGGTGGTGTGTCCTCCTGCGACTGCGATTTTCTGCGTTTGATGGCCTCCTATGGTGTCATGGATTCAGTGGATGCCGTGGGAGTGCACGGTTTTCCATTGGACTGGAATCACTGGCAAATCAACGAATGGCCGCAGCGTATCGCCGAGGCAGCGGAGGTCTCCGGCAGACCAGTCTGGGTGACCGAGGTTGGCGTCTCGTCATTTGGCGCGGAGGAAGTGCAGGAATTCGGGCTTCGCCGTACGCTCGATCTCCTCGATGGCCGCGTGGAACGGATCCACTGGTACAGCCTGTTCGACCTGCCGCCCACGTGGCCGGCCGAGACCCGGCACAAAGAGGCGGAAGGTTCCTCCTACTACCGCCATTACTATCTGGGGCTAGTGAAGAACGACGGCACGCCGAAGCTCGCCGAGCCGCAGTTTCCGGCCGATGGCAGCGTCGGGCTTTGCCAGTGGTTCCACTTTGAAGATCCGCGCCTGGACGATGCGGTCGGGTGGATGCAGGCGCGTGGCGTGCGCTACCTCCGCACAGGACTTAGCTGGGCGGATTCGTTCCGGCCGAATGCGACGACATGGTTCGACCGCCAGATGGAAGCTCTGGCGCCGTTTCGGATCGCGCTGACCTTATGTTTTACGCCCGCACACCTGGGCCTCGAAGAGCACCACACGAGTCCTCCACGAGATAACCGGCAGTTTGCCGATTTTGCTCGCTGGGCGGTGGAGCGGTATGCGCCGTCTGAGTCCGGAGTCGAGGCTCCTGAGCTGTATAGCGTTCTTCAAGGAGAGAACTGATGCTGACTTCTGCGGATTCCACAGTGCGGACGGGCCGTTCGCGGCAGGTTTTGATTACGGGTGGGGCTGGGTTTGTGGGCTCGCATTTGGCCGATGGGCTGCTGCGCGCCGGACATCATGTGCGAATTTTGGATGATCTGACGCCGCAGGTGCATCCGCTCGGTCGGCCGGACTATCTGTCGAAGGACGTGGAACTGACCCAGGGCGACGTTCGCGATCCGAACCGTCTGCGCGACGTGCTGTCCGGTGTCGATGTGATCTTCCACTTTGCGGCGACTGTCGGCGTCGGGCAGTCGATGTACGAGATTAGCCGCTACATGAGCGTGAACACGCTCGGCACAGCGGAACTGCTGCAGGCGCTTCTCGATAACAAACTGCACCCCGAGAAGCTGATCGTCGCCTCGTCGATGTCGATTTATGGGGAAGGCCGCTACGTTTGCACAGTGTGCGGCAGGCAGTCCTTTCCTCCGGTGCGATCGGTGAAGCAGCTGCGCGAAGGCAAATGGGAGGTGCACTGCGCGATCTGCAACGGGGTGCTGGCACCCGTGGCGACTGATGAGACGAAGCCATCGGAGATCAACTCGATGTATGCGCTCTCGAAGCGCGATCAGGAGGAACTCTGCCTGATTTACGGACGCAATTATGACCTTCCGGTGACTGCGCTGCGGTTCTTCAACATCTATGGCACGCGGCAGGCGCTTTCCAATCCCTACACAGGTGTAGCCGCGGTGTTCGCGTCGCGCATGCTGAACAACCAGTCGCCGCTCGTCTTCGAAGACGGCGAGCAGCAGCGTGACTTCGTGAGCATCCACGACATCGTCCGGGCGAACATGCTCGCGATGGAGCGTCCTGAATCGAACGACCAGGTCATTAACATCGGCTGCGGCAAACCGATCAAGATCCGCAAAGTCGCAGAACTTCTCGCCAATGCACTGGGGAGGGAAGTTCAGCCGGTGATTACGCAGAAGTATCGCGCCGGTGACATCCGTCACTGCTTTGCGGACATCGGCAAAGCGCGCAGACTCCTCGGCTATGAGCCGCAGGTTACGCATGAGGAAGGATTCCGCGAACTTGCCGAGTGGCTCGGCGGGCAGCAGCCCGAAGACAAGGCAGAGACGATGCTTCAGGAGCTGAGCGCCTACGGGTTGACGGCGTAACAGAAGCTGAACGATTTTTCGCAGCGACGCGGGAAAGGGCTACAAGGACCATGGCAAAGCAAACAGCGCGAACAATCCTGATCACAGGAGGCGCCGGCTTCATTGGCTCCAATGTCGCACAGCGTCTTCTTCAGGATCCGTCGACGCGCGTGCGCATCTTTGACAATCTCTCGCGAGAGAACGTCGACGTAAATCTTGGGTGGTTGCACGGGCTCGACGGCGCGGATCGGCTGGAGTTCATCAAGGGTGACGTGCGCAACGCAGCCGCCGTAGCAAGCGCCGCACGCAACGTCACCGAAATCTATCACTTCGCTGCGCAGGTTGCGGTGACGACCTCGGTCGAGGACCCACGCACCGACTTCGAAACCAACGTAGGTGGAACCTTAAACGTGCTCGAGGCGGCGCGGGTCTCAGGGCGGCATCCCTTTGTCCTGTTCACGTCAACCAACAAGGTCTATGGCTCGTTGCCGCGTGTGCCGGTCGAGGTCGACCGCACTCACTACCGTGCAGCGATTCCCAACTTCAACGGCGTTCGGGAGTCGGAGCCGCTAGACTTTCATTCGCCATACGGTTGCAGCAAGGGCGCGGCCGACCAGTATGTGCACGACTATGCGCGCATCTATGAGCTGCCCACGGTTGTATTTCGGATGTCATGCATCGCCGGGCCGCGGCAGTTTGGCACGGAAGACCAGGGATGGGTGGCCCACTTCCTCTACTCGGCGCTGGAGCATCGGCCGATCACCGTATACGGCGACGGCTTCCAGGTTCGTGATGTGCTCCATGTCTACGATCTCATTGACGCGATGAGCGCAGTCCGCAATCACCTTCCGCACACAGCAGGCCAGATCTACAACCTGGGCGGCGGCATGGCTCGATCCGTCTCCGTCGTCGAGATGCTCGAGGCGATTCATCGCGCGACCGGCGTGGCTCCATCGCTCCGCTACAGCGACGTCCGGCCCGGCGATCAGCCACTTTACATCGCCGATATCTCCAAGATTGGCCAACACACTGGATGGCAGCCGCGCCGCTCGCTGGACGACACCCTCGAGGACATTCACGAATTCTGGCGCAGTCACCGGAAGCTGCTTCACATGCAAGGAGGCTCGGCTACACAACGCGAGCTGGTCGGCGAGGTGGCATGAGGTTCGCGCTTGTCAACCCGGCCTGGAGCTTCGCTGGTTCGACTTATTTCGGGTGCGCGGAGCCGCACTTCCCGTTGGAACTCCTGAGTGCGCGTGAGTTTTTGCGGGCGAGTGGCCACGAGGTGCTGCTCGTGGACGCGTGGATGAGCGGCCTTACAACCGACGACGTTCGCAAACGTCTCGATGCCTTCGATGAAGACTTCCTGGTGATTCCGACAGCACCTTCTTATCTCTTCTGGCGCTGCCCGCAGCCGGAGCTTCGCGTACCGCGGCGGTGGATTGCGGCGCTCAGCCGTCACTCGCAAAAAGTCTTGATCGGTCCGCATGGCTCTGTGACGCCGGTCGCCACGCTACGCAAGACCGCAGCCGACATCGTTCTCCGTGGGGAGCCAGATCAGACGCTTCCGCAACTCGCGACGATGCCGCGGGAGATGATTCCCGGTTGCTGCTGGATGAGCGAAGACGGTGTCGTGCACATAACGCCAGGGCTGGGCGCAACTGACATGCGAGCCGTCCCAACGCTCGACTACTCCGATTACCCGGTCGAACGGCACAAACATCTGCACCACATCTTCCCCGGCAACGGAGCGGATCATCTTCATCTCGGGGCGGAGGTCGAGTTCGCGCGCGGGTGTCCGTACTCCTGCACGTTCTGCAACAAGACGCTCTTTCGGAACAAATATCGTGAGCGGCAGCTCCACGAAGTGCTGGCTGAGATCGATCAGCTGATTGCACGCGGTGTCGACTACATCTATTTCATCGACGAGATCTTCGGCGTGGGCAAGCAGGTTCGGCAGCTGCTCGAAGAACTGGCGCAGCGCCCCGTTTCGATCGGATTTCAGACCCGTATCGATCTCTGGGATGAAGATTCCATTGAACTTCTCGCCCGAGCACACTGCGTCAGCTTCGAGTGCGGCATTGAGTCCATCACGGATGAGGGACGTGATGCTATGAACAAGAACTGTCGTATTTCGACAGACAGAATTGCCGACCTGCTCATTAAAGCGCGCCAGCGGATTCCCTGGGTGCAGGCAAACCTCATCAAAGTTCCAGAGGACGATCCGATGCAGGTTGCGGCCTGGCAGAGCCGGCTGAAGAGCCACAGTGTGTGGGTCTCGGAGCCCGTTCCGATGTTTCCCTTCCCCGGCAGCCCGGAGTATGTCACCACCTTCGGCGCGCAACCCGATGAGCAGGCATGGGAGCGCGCACACAACTTTTATCTTCAACTCTTCTCTGAGCGCGGCTGGAGCGACATTCAGGACCAGCAGCCGCTGTCCTTGCAGGAGTTGGAGTCTTCCGGTTTTCAACAAGAGGAGTTTGCATGCGAATCCTGCTAACGACAGACACTATCGGCGGCGTCTGGACGTTTACCAAGGAATTGAGCGCGGAGCTGCTGAAGCGTGGCCATGCAGTCGCGTTGGTGAGCTTCGGCCGCCATCCTTCACACGAACAACAGGCGTGGTGCGCCGCGCAAAGTCTCACCTATGGTGCGTCGTTTCAGTTCACTGCGTCCGCAGCGCCGTTGGAGTGGATGGAAAAGAACGAGTTTGTCTTCACCCAAGGTGCGGGGATCTTGTCGCACGTCGCCGCGCACTTTCGGCCCGACCTGCTCCACAGCAATCAGTTCTGCTTCGGTGCCCTGTCGCTCAACATACCGAAGCTCATCACCGCGCATAGCGATGTGTTGAGCTGGGCAGAGGCTTGCCGGCCGCGTGGCCTGGAGCGATCTCGCTGGCTAAGTCACTATCGTTCGCTCGTCACCCATGGACTGCGCGACTGCGACGCCGTGGCCACACCTACGCGCTGGATGGCCTCTGCACTCACCCGGCATTACAGCGATATCCCGGAAAGCTATGTTGTGTTGAACGGAAGAAGCATCAGCGTTCCGCCGGCGCAACTGCGAACTGTGCAGGCGGTCACCGTCGGCCGGCTGTGGGATGAGGCGAAGAATGTGGGCATGCTGCGTTCAGTCCACTCTCCGGTGCCGGTCTACGTTGCCGGCGAACGGCAGCAGGGAAATGCCATCGCGCCGAAACAGCTTGGCCATTCGATTCTGCTTGGCCAGCTGCCTGAGTCATCTCTCCTGTCTCTGTTCGCGCGCAGCAGCATTTACATCGCCACGTCCGTCTACGAGCCATTCGGGCTTGCGCCTCTTGAAGCCGCGCTGTGCGGTTGCGCCGTTGTAGCGAATGATATTCCATCGTTGCGTGAGGTGTGGGGCGACGCCGCTCTGTACTTCAGCAGTCCACGTTCCCTCTCAACGCTGCTTCATCAGCTGAATCGCGATGCACAGGAACTCGCGCGAGCGCGGCGGCATTCGTTCGCAAGGGCAAGCGAGCTGAGCGCCCAGCGCATGGCCGATGGATACGAGGAGATTTACAGAGATCTGCTCGCCCGCCGTTCGGTTCGACGCCAGATCGATCAGCAGCCGGGGTACGCAGCGCATGCAGCGTAAGCTTCGCATCGGCTACTTTGCACATTCGCTGCGATCTGATTGGAACAACGGAAATGCGCACTTTTTGCGCGGACTTCTGCGCGCACTCCACTGCGCTGGTAACGAAGTAACCGCGTACGAGCCAGAGAGCGCGTGGTCGATTGATAACCTGCTTGCTGAGGGCGAGGGCCCAAAGGCGCTGGACCGGTTTACAACTCTCTTCTCCGATCTGGACATACAGACCTATGCCGCGGACGACACCAACGAACTCTGGCGAGAGCGGCTGCGCGGCATGGACCTGATCATCCTGCACGAGTGGAACCCGCCCGAGCTCGCATCGCTTCTTGTGAACCTCAAAGAGGAGCTCGGTTATAGCCTCCTGTTTCACGACACGCATCACCGCGCCTCGTCATCACCGGAAAGCTTCGCGCAGCTTGGACTGAAGCAGTTCGATGGGGTCCTTGCGTTCGGTCGCGCTCTGGAGATGATCTATCGAGAGCGTTTCTGCCTGAACAATGTCTGGACCTTGCATGAAGCAGCCGATACAACGAACTTCCACCCGCTGCAGGAGATCATGCGCGAGCCGCTGGTGGTTTGGATCGGCAACTGGGGCGACGGCGAACGGTCGCGCGAGATACGGGACTATCTTCTGCAGCCGGCGGAAGCGCTCGCACCGGAGGCTCGTACGCGGATCTACGGCGTGCGCTATCCCCAGGAAGGTCTGGAGTCTCTACGCGCGCACGGAGTCGAATACGCAGGATATCTCCCAAACTTCGACGCCCCACTCGTCTACGCTGGCGCAACGCTTACTGTGCACATACCGCGGCAGCAGTACACGCAGGTGATGGATGGAATCCCGACGATCCGTGTCTTTGAGGCACTCGCGTGCGGCATTCCTCTAGTCTCTGCACCATGGAGGGACAATGAGGAACTGTTCCGGCAAGGCGATTTCGCGATGGCGACGTCACCCAGGGAGATGCTCGACGGCATGCGGACTCTTTTGCGTGAGCCGCACCTCGCACAAGAGCAGGCCGCGCGTGGGATGGAAACTGTCCTTGCGCGTCACACCTGTGCACATCGCGCGGCGGAGCTGATCGATATCGTTAAGGAGATTCGCGCGTGAAGATCTTCGCCTTCGGTTCCAGCATCGTCTCGTCCTATTGGAACGGCGCAGCCACATATTATCGTGGCTGCTACAAGTACCTGGCTCGCCTTGGATATGACATCACCTTCGCAGAGCCGGATGCTTACGGGAGGCAACAACATCGCGATGATGATGATTTCAGCTATGTGCAATCGATCGTATATCGGCCCGCCGTCGATCTCGACAAGATGCTCGAACTTGGCGCACAAGCAGATATTGTGGTCAAGCACTCAGGAATTGGAGTGGATGACGAGGAGCTCGAACGCAGGGTACCCGCGGAGTGCTCCGCGGCAGCGATGACGTTCATCTGGGACGTCGACGCGCCGGCGACGGTGCATCGGATGCGAGCGAATCCAGAGGATGCGCTCGCGAAGGCCTGCTCGAGCTACGACGCCATTCTGACTTACGGCGGTGGTCCAAAGGCACGCGCGGGCTATCTTGAATTCGGCGCGGGTGCGTACTACAGCATGTACAACGGCCTAGATCCGGAGACGCACTTCCCTATCGCTCCGGATCCGGCTCTGGCGTGTGACGTAGCGTTTCTTGGCAACCGGCTGCCGGACCGCGAGGCACGCGTGGAAGAGCTATTCCTGCGCGCGGCGACACTTGCTCCCGATCAAAGCTTCCTCCTGGGCGGCGA
>DASYBN010000477.1:0-2585 GCA_036500785.1 Acidobacteriaceae bacterium | reverse complement strand
GCCCGCACCCGACACGCCGGACTTCGCATCGGCGACAATTCCAATTTCCAGATCCACCAGATTGGCGCGCACCAGCGGCGCAAGCCCCAGGATGATCGACGTCGCATAGCATCCCGGGTTCGCCACCAGCCGCGCCGACTTGATCTGAGCCGCGTGCAACTCCGGCGATCCATAAACCGCTTCGGCCTGCAGCTTCGCCGCGCATGCGGGATTCGCATCGTGCAGCTTGTAGATTGCGCGATTCTCGTCATGCTGCAGACGCCACGCAGCGGAGAGATCGACAACGCGAATGCCGCGCTCCAAAGCCGCCGGCCCCAATTCCCGCGACTGCTCATGCGGAAGCGCGAGAAAAAGAATTCCAACGCCCTCCTGCTCGAGCATCTTCCACGAAAACGGAACGACCTCCGCCTCGTCTGCGCCCTGCGCTCCGGCCAGCTGCGGATGAATGTCCGTCAGCCGCAGAGTCTCCTGGGCGCCTTCGCGTCCTAAAAACACAGGCGCGCTAGCCAGCCGCGGATGATGCAGAAGAATCCGCGCGAGCTCCGCCCCGGCGTAACCCGTGACGCCCGCGACCGCAACGCGTAGCGAATTGGAAGAATTAGCCAAGGAAGCTCTCGATGCGCGTCCTGAGAATCTCAGCGCGGCGGTTGTCCGGGCAGATCAGCAGCACAGTGTTGTCGCCGGCGATCGTACCCACCACCTCCGGCCATTCTTCGTAATCGAGCGAGGCCGCCACAGGCTGCGCTCCGCCCATCGTCGTCAGCACGATCAGCAGGTTCTGCGCCTGGCGCACCTCTAGCCCGAAATCCTGGAGCACGTCGCCGACCTCCGGCAGGTCCTCTTCCTCGTCGGCGTTCGCGGGCAGTTCATACCCCGCTGGTCCCTTCAGCAGCTTGAGCTCGCGAATGTCGCGCGACAGCGTTGCCTGCGTCACGTGGATGCCGCGCGCCGCGAGCTTGCGGCGAAGCTCATCCTGGTTCGTGATAGCGCCAGCACCGTTCGATGCTGCCGCCTTCGTCAGGACGTCCTTAATCGCGTTGTGACGCTGCTGCTTCATTTGCAACTCTTCTCACTTCGTCCCGCAGAGACGCGGCTGAGGGCGACTTCCCGGCACAGGAAAAGGCGCGACGCAAAGGGCGCCACGCCTGCTGCATAAAAACCCACTTCTCATGTATAAATATACATGCCCCGCATGTCAAGCCGACGTTCGTGACCGCGAGAGCTCCTCCGTTCGGATCGTCAAAGCTGACGCGCTAGTCAAACAACGGAAGTATAGTGAACCATGCCCTTTGTTTTCTCTCAGCGGCCGGACTGTCTCTCGGCGGGCGACTCGCAGCCCACCCAGGAACTTGCGGCTCCGAATGCGGTGAACACGCCCGCAGACATCCCCACGAATCTGAGCGTCCCCTCGAGTCTTATAGACGCGCGTTTTGACCAGGACTCCTGTGGCGTTGGCTTTGTCGCCTCCGCGCTGGCGAAGCCCAGCCACAAGATTCTGCAGGACGCCATGACCGCTCTCGCGCGTCTCGAGCACCGCGGCGCGGTCGCAGCCGATGGCGCGTCGAGCGACGGCGTTGGCCTGATGACAAATGTGCCGCGCGCTCTGTTGCTGAAGTCCGCAGGCGTAGAACTCGCTGCAGACGCGCTGCTCGGCGTCGGCATGGTCTTTCTCCCGCAGGAAGAGACACGCGGTGAGGCGGTTCTCGAGAGCAGCCTGCGCGCGCAGGAGCTGAAGGTTCTCGGCTGGCGCGATGTGCCGACGCGTCCGGAGATCCTCGGCGACATCGCGCGCTCCACGATGCCGAAGATTCGCCAGGTGCTCGTCGCCGACGCGGCCGTGCACTCGACGCTCGATCCCATGGAGCGCAGGCTCTATCTCGCGCGCAAGCAGTTTGAGCGCGCCTTCGACCTCGGCGAGGTCACGGGCTACGTCTGCTCGCTATCAGCGCAGACCATCGTATACAAGGCAATGTGCCTCGGCCGTCTGCTGCCCGAGTTCTACCTTGATCTCGCTTCGACTGACTTCGTCACGGCATTCGCAATCTTTCATCAGCGTTACGCCACCAACACGCTGCCGACGTGGCATCGCGCGCAGCCGTCGCGCAAGCTCGCACACAACGGCGAGATCAACACCGTGTGGGGCAATCGCGCGCGCATGCTGGCCCGTGACTCTACGCTTCCCGTCGAGTGCAAGCCGGTGCTCACCAAGGGCGGCACGGACTCCGCTTCGCTTGATGAAGCGATCGAGCTACTGAGTCAGAACGGCCGCACCATCGCCGAAAGCGTGCGCATGCTGCTTCCGCCGGCAATTACAAAGCGCGTGCATCCGTTTCTCGAGTACCACCGCGAATGCGCAGAGCCCTGGGATGGCCCCGCTGCCATTGCATTCTCCGACGGCGTTGTTGTTGGCGCAGCGCTCGATCGCAACGGTCTGCGGCCCTGTAGATACGCCATCACCAGCGATGGAATTGTTGTCGCGGGTTCTGAGGCTGGACTCGTCGATCTGGATCCCGAGACAGTGATCGAGAGCGGTCGCCTCGGCCCGGGCGAGATGCTCGGCGTCGATATGTCCGAGCGCAAGATCT
>DASYBN010000476.1:0-1729 GCA_036500785.1 Acidobacteriaceae bacterium | reverse complement strand
GCATGGGTCAAACCGTGCCAATAGAGTCTGTTTCGTTAAGGGCACGGCTTCAGCCGTGCCGTAAGTGCTTCGTAGGGACGCGGCTTTAGCCGCTGAGGTACGTCTGGGACGACGCAATTCTCGGCCCTACACGGGCTGCGTGCAGAACTTGCAGCGCGTTGCCGCCAGCGGAACGTCGCTCAAACATTGCGGGCACACCTTCGTCTTCGGTGGCTCCGCCTCTGCCGGCTTGAACCTCTTTAGCAGATACTGCGTCGGCAGCACGAGCAGGAAGTAGACCACCGCAGCAAGAATGATGAAGTCGATCACCGCCGTGAAGAATGTGCCGTACTTCACCACCCCGCCATGCACATTCCACACCAGCGAGTCGAAGTTCGGCTTGCCGGCAAACGCTGCGATTAGCGGGCTGATGATGTTCTGTGTCAGCGCCGTCACGATCGCCGTAAACGCCGCGCCGATGATGACCGCCACGGCCAGATCCATCACATTGCCGCGCAGGATGAAGTCGCGAAATCCCTTGAGCACCTGAACCTCCGTGTCCCTCAACTTCTTTGTGTTCGACGAACGCGCGAGCCCGAGTTCTTGTCCCACCCGATTTTGCAGCCGAGTATATCGCACTGCGCCGCCCATCTGGCGTCCTGCCGTATTCTTGAGTCCATGCGTGTTCGGCTGCTCTCCTTCGGTCCTCTCAAAGCCGCGCTTCCGCCCGAAGGCGCGTGGGTCGAGCTCGCCGGGCAGCACCGCGTCGCTGACCTCGTCCGCTCTCTCGTTCACGACGGCACCTTCACCGCAACCGCGCTCCGCTCCGCCGCCATCGCCGTCAATCACGAGTACGCCGCGCCCGACCACCTCCTCGCCGACGGCGATGAGATCGCCATCCTTCCGCCCGTCAGCGGTGGCGCGCCCGCTGTCACCACGCAGCCCTCCATCCTCGTCCAACTCGTCAGCGACCCTATCGATGCGGAGGCCATCGTGAGTGCAATCAAGAGCGGCGGCGACGGCGCAGTCTGCGTCTTCGACGGCATCGTGCGCGACAACACTCGCGGCCGCGCCACGCTGCACCTCGACTACGAGGCCTACAACGAAATGGCCCTCAAGCAAATGCACGCTCTCCGCGAAGACGCCCTCGCGCGTTTCTCCGTCCGCGAGATCGCAATCATCCACCGCCTCGGCCGCCTCTTCGTCGGCGAGACCAGCGTTCTCATCGCCGTCGCCTCGGCGCACCGCGGCGCTGCATTCGACGCCTGCCGCTACGTCATCGACACGCTCAAGAAGACCGTGCCCATCTGGAAGCGCGAGCAGTTCGCCGACGGCGCCGTCTGGGCCGACGGCGAGCCCTTTCCCGAAGAACTCTCTCGCACCGAATCCGGAGCCGCTGGATGAGTCGGACTCGCACCGTAGGCCATCGCTGCGCCATTACCCTCGCCGTTCTCCTCACCGCAACCTCAGCAGCCACTGCAAGACAACAGCAGCAGCCGGCACCGATCGAACGAAAAGAAGCACACCGTGACAACCCCGCCACGCAGGCGCCGACCCTCCACGTCGAATCACGCCTCGTCTCGGTCGCAGTCAACGCCGTCGACGACACCGGCGCTCCCGTCGGTGGCCTCACCCGGGACGACTTCGCCATCTTCGAAGACAACAAGCCCCAGAAGATCGCCGTCTTCGAAAAAGAAGCGACCACCCCACTCGAGATCGTCCTCGCCATCGACGCATCCGGCAGCACCCT
>DASYBN010000475.1:0-3565 GCA_036500785.1 Acidobacteriaceae bacterium | reverse complement strand
AACAGGACTATAACCCCAATGACGCCGAGTACGCCGGCGAAGAGGCGCTCGCCGAGACGAACGATCCGCCGCCGCCGCTGCCGGAGTATGACCAGCCGCCCGCTCCCGGCCCGGACTATATCTGGACGCCCGGCTACTGGGCGTGGGGCCCAGGCGGATACTACTGGGTTCCGGGCGCGTGGGTTGAGGCGCCGTACTATGGCGCGCTGTGGACGCCGCCGTATTGGGGCTGGTACGGCGGGCACTACCGCTTCCACCCGGGCTACTGGGGACGCCACGTGGGCTACTACGGCGGCATCGACTACGGGTATGGCTACATCGGGACGGGCTACTACGGCGGCTACTGGAACGGCAACAACTTTTACTACAACCGCGCCGTGTCGCACGTGGGCGGCGGTGTTCGTAACTTCTACGACCGGCCGGTGGTCTACAACAACAGGACCTACGGTGCTCAGCCGAGCAATCGCGTGAGCTACAACGGCGGCCGCGGCGGCATCAACGTGCAGCCACGTCCGGCGGAGATGGCCGCAATGCGCGAACAGCATCAGGCGGCCATGCCAGTGCAGCGGCAGGCGCGCGTCGAGGCCTCGCAGAACCGCGCGCAGTTCTACGGCCAGAACCACGGACGTCCTGCGCAGGCAGTCGCGGAGCACGGATTCGCGAATTCGCGCGGCATCGCACCGGCGCCTCGCGCAGTGGAAACGGGCGCTCGTCCGGGCACGGAAGTGCGGCCGGGACAGCCGAACGCAGCTGCGATGAACGCGCGTGACAACGCCGCCGCGCACGGCCAGCCCTACGCCGGCAACCGGCCAGGGCAGCCGCAGCCCAACGGAGCGGCAGCGCGGTACGACAATCGTGGCGCTCAGCCTCAGCCGAACAATGGAGCCGCGCGATATGAGAATCGTGGAGCAACTCAGCCGCAGCCCAACTCGGCAGCGCGGTATGAGAACCGTGGAGCTCAGCCTCAGCCAAACGCCGCGCGTGAGGTGAACCGGCCGGCGCCGCAGCCGAATGCTGCACCACGCCCCGAAAACCGCCCACAGCCACAGCCGCGCGTCGAAAATCGTCCGCAGCCGCAGCCACAGCCGCGCGTCGAAAACCGTCCACAGCCGCAGCAGCAACAGCGCATGGCAGCCGCTCCACGGCCGGAGGCACGTCCGATGCAGCAGCCCCATCCCCAGCCTGCACAGAGCCACCCCGCATCCCGTCCGCAGGCTGCACCGCAGGGTCATCCTGCAGCGCAGGCGCACGGCAACGGCAAGCCCGAGGACAACGGCCATCACTAAGGATGAGCTAGGAAGTTAGGGAATGAGCGAGTTAGGGAGTTAGGGGTCGCGACCGATGCGAGCCTGACTTCCTAACTCCTCACCTCCTGACTGTTCTGCTGTAACTTCTCTCAACCAACCTGGCAAGCGGAAGCCCGCGCGTCCTGCACGTCTACGCTCCCGTGGAGCCGAAGCCGGCCTGGCCGCGAGGCGTTTCGGCGAGCATGTCGGTCTCTTCGAAGACCGCCTGAATGCGTTCGACGACGCGCAGCTGCGCGATGCGATGGCCGGGCGCGATGGTCTGCGGCTCGTCGGCAAGATTCGTAAGCACGATCTTCAGCTCGCCGCGATAGCCGGGGTCGATGACACCGGCGAGCGTCGTAACACCGCGCAGCGCGAGGCCGGAGCGGTCCTCTACAAGCGCGCCGTGCGACGACGGCAACTCGAGCGCGAGCCCGGTGCGCACAGCGACGGTGCTTCCCGGCTCACCGATGGGCGCAAGCGTCGCGGTCTCAGCGGCGAACAAATCTGCAGCGAGATCGCCATAGGGTCCGGTGTGGGCGTAGCGCGGCAGCTGCGCGGCCGGCAACAGCCGCTGCACAAGAATCGTTGGAGACGGCCTCGTGTCATTCATCGCAGCCAGTGTCGCACGCTGCGAGGTCAAGCTGCGCGTGCAGTTCGCGGCTGTGTAGAGCGGAACAGATACACCGCGAGGATCGCGATCAGCGGCTCGAGCGGATGCCGGAATCTTGCCTGCACGGTGACGAAGTAATACGGCAGCGGCGCCAGCAGAAAAATCAACCCCATGAGATTCGCGCCGGGTACCCGTCGGCGCAACGCGAGCGCCAGCCCGAGCAGGCCGCACGCACTGAGGAAGCTGTAACTCAGGAGGCGCACGTACTCAACCACCGGGTGACGGTCGGGAGCATGCGGCGTGCCATCCCAGAAGAAGAAGAACCGATCCAGCGAGTGGCGGGCGAGCATTCCCGGATGTGCGCGAAGCGAGGCGATGGCCTGCTGCTTGCGCATCTGCATGAAGCGGACCTCGCCCATCCGCACATAGAGCTGGAACTCGGGAGCACCAGGCCAGAGCGGCAGAGCGGTGCCCCACGGTAGAGCGTCGTTGGCCGGCAGCGTGGAGTTGTAGAGCTCCTGCGGGAAGTTGCCGCGCGTTGCGATGAACGCGTGCATGGCGCGCTCGTTGCGAATCCACCACGGCGTCATGATCGCAACGAACACCACTGCCGCGAGAACGACTCCCGGCAGGACTGCACGCACGCCTGCAAGCGAACGCAGACGCGGCCACGCGATCCAGAGCGCCTCCGCTGGAAGGCACAGCAGCAGCGATGCGTTGGAGAGCGTCACCAGCCCCCAGAGCACTCCAAACGCTGCCCAGCGCAGACGCTGGCCTGCGCCGGCGCGCTCCTCTTCGCCGGTGCCGCGCAGGCGAAGGGCGAGCACGAGCGCCCACGTGAACAGGCAGGTCGACAGCGACATCTCCCAAACCCAGTGAATCGCATACTGGAGCGCGGCCGGGTACACGGCCCACATCCACGCCGACCACAGCGCAACCGGCGCGGCGTGCTTCGAGGCGCGGCGCGCAATCTTCTGCGCATCGAAACAGCGCGCGGCAATCTCATACACCGCGGGCGCAATCAGCGCGGAGAACAGGCTGTTGACCGTGAGGATGAAGAAGGCCGCGCCGCGCGTGTACACCCCGAAGAGCTTGAACGCCAGCGCCAGCAGCAGCGGATAGAGCGGCGGCAGCCACGTCGTCGGCCCGCTCCAGCCGTTGAAGGGATTGGCGTAGCCGTGGCCTTCAACAAGCGAACGCGCGATGCGGCCGGCCTCGAAGCCGAAGTCGAAGTGATCGTCGATGACGCGAATGCGATACGTGTGGCCGATAGCAATGCAGGCCACGCGCAGCGCGAACGCCACCCAGAAGATGACGCGCGGCGCACGGAAGCGGAGAGATGAGTTTGAGTTTCTGAGCACGAACGTTGAGAGGCTCGCGTGAAAAGCAGCCGGTCTCAGTGTAGTGTGTGGCCAGTCCTTGCGGCTGGATGCGCCGGGAGAATACGCGCGATTCACGTATCGTCGATGTCATGGGGCCAGAGGCTCAGACGGCTGCGCGCGCACGCACGGGATCTACGCTCCCATCGGCCACGCTGCGTGTCTCCTGCGCGCTTGCGGCAGGGCTCGCGTGCGCGGTTCTGCTGCCGCTGCTCGGACACCGCTCGCTGGCGATGTGGGACGAGGGCATCTACGCCGAGATTGCGCGCGAGATGCTCCACGGCAGC
>DASYBN010000474.1:0-12912 GCA_036500785.1 Acidobacteriaceae bacterium | reverse complement strand
TAGGGTTCGCGTGAGAAGGCGCAACGTCTCTTTCGTCGACACTTTGGTACCGTGACAAAAAAGTGACCGAAACAGGCAACCTTTTTGATGAGGCCGCTGCGAAATGTGCGTCGTGGCGCCGTTTCACGAACAACCAGTTCCGTCCGCTGCCCTTCCAATGCAAACGAGGTGATTTCTATGCGTAAATGGAAAGTTTTAGCACCGGTTGCCGTGGCTGCTCTGGCCTTCGGCGCCGCCCTACCAAGTCAGGGCCAGGTATCCCTCGGAGTACAGGTTGGACCCGCGCCCGTTTGCCCGTACGGCTATTACGATTACCCGCCCTATAACTGCGCGCCCTATGGTTACTACGGACCGGAGTGGTTCGCGAACGGCGTGTTCATCGGAGCGGGCCCGTGGTTTCACGGCCATGAGGGCTTCTACGGCCACGTGAACAACCGCTATGACCCGCACTACGGCTATCACGGCGCCTATCCCGGCCACGACGAGCACTTTGACAGTCATCGCGACTTCCATGAGTTCAGAGGCAACGAGATGCGCGACGGCCGCGGGCATAAGCGGTAGGCGTGTTCTTGATCACTGGAAGCAAAGAGAGCCGGCTAATGCCGGCTCTCTTTTCGTGATTAGAAGCTCGCCTGACGGTCCCAGAGGTACCAGACCAGCGCGAGCGTCGCGCGCAGAGGCGTCAGCAGGAAGCCGCGCCGGAGCATCGTCCACACGCGATCGAATGGGCTTGTGCTCGTCTCCACGCGTTCAAGGTCGAGCAGTGTTGCCGCTGCATCGGCCGGAAGAATAGTGTTGTAGGTGCGCTGGAAGGAGCGCGCCTGAACGATGATCTGTTCCCATTGCGCGCGGCGATTTGTGTGGTCGCGTAGGCGAGGGAGCTTGCGGAGCTCAACCGGCGTTTGCGCGCCGAGCACGTTCGTGGAGTGCTGCCGGTAGCGCACGAGCTTGTCTTCCAGATACTCCGCGTGGCCGAAGGCGCAGGCGACCAGCGCGATCCACCAGTCATGCATTGCGGCCTCTTCGGGGATGTCTTGGGCGAGCTCCAGGAGCGAGCGATTGGCCAGCATGGTGCAGCCTGTGACCACGTTCTGCATCAACAGGCGCGGAAAGCGATGGATGTTCGCAGGCTGAAGCTGCTGTCGCTGCCACAGGGAGGAAGCCATGGGGCGAAGCTCCGCTGTCACGACTTCAAGATCGCTGAAGACGAGAAGCGGCATCGAAGCGCCGTGGTGCTGCTCAAGGCCATGAACGGCCTGCAATTCCGTCGCAAGCTTCTGGGGAAGCCACACGTCGTCCTGATCCGCAAACGCAATGTATGGCGCGGTGGAGGCCTGCATGAGCCGCCGGAAGTTTGACTTCGCCGATCCGGTTGGAGTCCCGTGAAGCAGCTGTACCGTTTCCGGAAAGCGCGTCGCATATTCCCGGAGGATCTCCGGGGTTGCGTCGCGAGACCCATCGTCGGACGCGAGCACCTGCACGGCGGGGTAGGTCTGGCACAGAATGGAGTCGATCTGCTCGCGAAGAAAACGCTCTCCGTTGAAGGTGGCGAGAAGCACCTGGATCATCGCCTCAGCGGGCAAGTGAGGTCCTTTGTGCATCGGCGAGGGGCCGGGCCTCCAGGACGGTCAGGGTGCGCCCCGCGCGAACGAGGACGGCATCGACGGCCTGCATTACTTCGTCCGGCTGTATCAGCGTGATGCAGTGTGGCTCTGTGGCATGGCATGCGCCGCTGCACGGCGCGAGGTTGCGCGTGGGCGCGCGGAATTCCACGAAGGGACCGAGCGGATGCAGTCTCGCTGGAGCAGCCGGGTCGTCGGGATCGCAACCAGGACCGGCGGCGGCGAGAACAACCGTGGGAGTGCCGAGAGCACCCGCAACATGGCCGGGGCCGGAGTCGTTGCCCAGAAACAACGCGGCATGCGCCAGAATGGCCGTGGATTCCAGAAGGTTGGTTTGACCCGCAACCAGCAAGACCGTTCGGCCGCTGGCCTCGTGGAGTTCTCGCGCGATGGCTGTGTCTGACGGACCGGAGAGCACAACGAGTGCGGCGCCGCGTGCGATGAGGAACTTGCAGATTTCTGCCCAGTTCTCGATGGGCCAGAGCCTTCGCGTCATGCTCGCGCCGGGGGCGATCACGGCGAATGGACGCGAGATGTCGATGCCGACCCGCTGCGCAAGTGAAGCCCACTCCACCCCGCTGGCGACGCGCTGCAGTGCAGGCACCGCGGCCGGTCCAGGGTCCAGCGGTGCGGGAAGGAGTCCGGCGTTAGAGGCCAGCAGACAGAACCGCGCGGCCTCATGCATTCGGCTGCCACCGGCGATCCGCTCGGTCAAGAGCCTGTCCCGGTAAGGAGCCGGCCGTACGCTGGGGAGCGACCTCCAGGTGAAGCCGATGCGCCGTGGAGCGCCGATCAGGAGTGCAAGCACCTGCGAGCGGTACTGATCGTTATCCCAACGGGGAAGGAGGCAGATCTCCGGCGCGCAGAGGCGCATCTGCTCCCAATAGCAGAGGCAGACCTCAACGACGCGGCGTATAGATTGCGGGATGGAGACCGGAGGTTCTCTCGTGAGCTGTAATGCGTAGACGTGGTCAATTTCCGCCATGCGCTCGAGCAGCGGAGCGGCGGCTGATTCGGTGGCAACCTCGATACGTGCCTCAGGATGCGCCGCGCGCAGAGCTTCGATGATGGGCATCTGGAGAATTGTGTCGCCGAGATGCGACGTGAGATTCACGATCAGGATGCTATTCGGGCGTGGATCCGGGTGCGGAAGAATCCTGAAACCGCGGAGGAGGATGACTGCCCAGCGAAACAGGTTGGTCGTGAGAGCCCGCAGGGCATAATCGAGCGCCCGGTGCACAGCGGCGAGGGTTCTGCGGACCGGGGCCGGCAGACGGGTTCGCCACGAACTAGGCACGGTGCGCTCCTGCGGCTTCGACGGGAACCGAAGAGACCAGTTCACGGTGGGGAGGGTGATAGAGTCCGCGCCACACGATCCAGGTCTGCGGCACAACCAGCGTCACGACGTACGAGATGATTGTGCCAAGCACGACGCCGAGACTGCCGATCCGCTTGAGGAGAACGATCGAGAGCCACAGGTTCAGGCCGGCCGCGACGATGGATAGGACTCCCTGCATTCGTACGCGATTGATGGCGGCAAGAAAGCATGCCTGCAGATCCATGCCGGTGCTCATCAGGGTCCACGCACAGATGGTGATGAGCAGGATCTCGTCCGGAACGGCGGCGGGACCGATGTACCAGCGGATGAGCGGACGGCCGACGAGGACCAGAACCGTGACTGCGGCTGCGACAGCTCCCATGGCGAGACGCGTTCCACGCCAGAATGTTTTTCGCACCCACGTGTAGTCGCCGCGCTCGTACGCCTCGGCATAGGCCGGCCAAAGCGAAGGGAAGATGGCGGTCTGGAGCACCGAGGCGTATCCGGCAAGTTTCCACGTGACGCTGTAAGGCACGACGTTGGCAGCGCCGAGATAGTGCGAGATTACGAGGTTGTCGGAGTTGTAGACGATCAGACCGGCGATCTGCAGAAGAAAGAAGCCGACACCGGAGCCGAGCAGACTGCGGAGCACCTCCGGCTGCACAGCGGTGGGAGCGGGAAACAGCCAGGGACGGTTCCAGAGATTGACCCAACCGTTCAGGATCAGCGTCCCGCTCATGAGTGCGGCGGAGTAGACAAGCATCAGCATGACGAGCGATCCGTGCAGCTTGATCACTGTGAGGATCGCAATCAAACCCATGATGTTGCTGATGAGTGTGAAGTAGTTCGTGATCTGCGTCTGTTGATATCCGCTTAGAACGCGATTGACGAGATTCAGCGGCAGATTGAGCAGGAAGAACGCCAGCGCGATCGCGACGCAAATGGAGACCTCGTGCGCGAGCCCCGGGTCCGTGACCTTGAAGAAAGCACCCCAGTGCAGATGGGGCCATGCGATGACGGCAACTACCGCGATCAGCACCGAGACGGCGGTGCTGACCCAGTAGGCGGTGGCATAGTACTGCCGCGCGGCAACGCGATCACCACGCGCATAGGCGCGCGAGATCATCGTGGTGAGGGTGTTCGCGACGCCGAGGTCCATGACGGAGAGCATCATGACCGTGCTGCTGACCGTGACCCAGATACCGAATTGCTGTGCGCCCAGGTAGCGGACGGTCAGGGGCAGCGAAACTGCGGAGATCAGGAGCGCACAAGCCTTTTGCACGAGCGACGAGGTGCCGCCCTTGAAGATCGCCAGCAGCCGGGCGTCAGAGCGCAGATCCCGGCGGAACTTATCTCTGAGCAGCAAGAGCCTCCATCCCGCAAGCACGTGCATCGCGCGCTCACGCTGAGCGTTAGCGCGGGCTGCTTAAACATAGTATCGTCAGTTCGGGAGACGATTCTTTGCACGAAAACGGAGGCAAATGCCGCTCCGGAGATGCCGTTGAGTAGCACCGCGGGGGGCAGCGCGCGGCCAGGCGACGGCGTCACGGCGATCGTCGTCACATACCATCCGGATGAAGATGCGGGCTTGCGGCTTCAGGCGCTTCGGCCACAGGTCGAGCACCTGGTTGTGGTGGACAACGGGTCCTCGGCTGAGGAGCTTCAGCGCTTGCGCACCGCCACATGCGAGCAGCGCGTGGAGTTGATCGAGAACGGAGAGAACCTCGGAATTGCCACAGCGCTCAACGTTGGCGTGCTCCGTGCGCTGGAGAAAGGCAGCCGGTGGGTTCTGCTGTTCGATCAGGACTCGCAGGTGACGGAAGGGTTTGTCGCGGGGATGTTGAATGCATTTGCGACGAGCCCGTGGGGCGATCGTCTGGCGATTCTGGTGCCGCAGTACCGCGATGTGCGCCTCGGGTTGCCGATTCCGTCGATTCGCGTGCGGGACGGCATCGAGGCAGCGATGACCTCGGGCAGTCTGATTCCTGTGCGCGTATTCCAGCAGCATGGACTGTTTCGCGAGGAGCTGTTCATCGATGCGGTCGACTACGAGTACAGCCTGCGGCTGCGCAAGGCCGGGAAGGTGATTGAAGAGACCGCCGAGGCGACACTGCTGCACGAACCGGGCGCTCCCGTTCTGCACCGCTTCGCCGGCCAAGTGATGTTTCGGACGGCGAACTACAGTCCCGTGCGGCGCTATTACCAGGAGCGCAACAAGATCTGGGTCACTCGGCGGTACCTGTTCGATTTTCCCGTTTTCTGCATGAAGTTGATGATGTTCAGCGCGAAGGACTTCACGAAGATCGTGCTTGCGGAGCAGAACAAGCGGGTGAAGATGCGCTACTTTCTGCGGGGCATGGTGGATGGTCTGCGAAATCGGATGGGGAGGCTCGACTAACTCCAGTCGTCGCGCGCGATGCTGTCGTCGGCCATGACCTGATCGAAGCGCTCTGCCTTCTTGATGAGGATGTCGCCGAGGGATTCGGCCTGGCGCAGCAGGATGGCTTGCAGGCGGACGAGCTCCAGCATCGCGAGGAAGGTGCAGATCAGTGAGCGCTCGGAGCGCGTGTTCTGCAGCAGCTTGCGCAGGCTGACCGGGCGGTCCTCCATGGTGAGGCGGCGCTTCACGAAGTCGATCATCTGACCGACGGTGACGGTGTCCTCGTCGATGGAGTGGACGGGGCGATCGCGGAGGCGCTGCAGAATTTCCTGGAAGACGCGGACGAGGTCAACGGTGTCGGCGGCGATCTCGCGCTCTTCATCGGCGGAGTCGAGGCCCTGCTCCTTGAGGAAGTGCTTCAGACCGGGGTTGGTCCAGGTGGCTTCCTCGATCTGCTGCTTCTGGCTCAGCATCTGCGCGGCGGCCTTGAAGCGCTCGTGCTCGAGCAGGCGCTCGACGAGCTCGCGGCGCGGGTCTTCGTTGTTGCCGAGGTCGCCGAGCTCCTTGGGATCGCGCGGCAGCAGCATCTTGCTCTTGATGTGGATGAGCAGCGAGGCGGTGTAGACGAACTCGCCGGCGGAGTCGACATCCCTCTGCTGGAGGTGGCGCGTGTACTCGAGGAACTGCGCGGTGATGCGCGCGATGGGGATGTCGTAGATGTCGATGTTCTGCTTGCGGATGAGGTCGAGCAGGAGGTCGAACGGGCCGTCGTAGACCTGGCCGACGGTGACGGTGAAGGGCGATTGCGAGGCCTCTTCGGGGTCTTTCTTCGGGGTGGGCTTTTTGGGCTCTTCGGGTGCGGGAGCTTGCGGCGATTGGAGGCGGAAGGGCTCGGCGGGTGTGGCTGCACCGGCGTTCTCAAATACGGGGGTCTCTCCGCTGCGCGGCTCCCTGCCCCCGCCAGCAAGCTGGCCGGGGACCCCGTGCGCCGCTTCGGTCGAGATGACAGAGTCGTTGGAGAGTTGCGGGTCTTGCTCTTCGCCCGGGTTGAGCTCGTGTTCCGGCATGACTATGACAATCCCATGGCGTGTTCGACTTCGGCGAGAGTTCGGGCGGCGCGCTTAGTGGCGCGCTCCTTGCCGTTGGCCAGTACGTCTTTGACGACCGAGGGGCGGCGCTCGAGGTCGCGGCGGTGGTCCTGCATTGGGGCGATGGTGCGCAGGATGGAGTCTGCACACCAGCTCTTGCACTCGATGCAGCCGATACCGGCCGTCGTACAGCCATCGTAGACCTTGGCGATGGTCTCGGGCTCGGAGAAGACCTTGTGGAGATCGCCGACGGGGCAGAGGTCGGGGTTGCCGGGGTCGTCGCGGCGCACGCGCGCAGGGTCGGTGACCATGGTCTTCAGCTTGGCGCGGAGGTCGGGCTCGGACTCCGAGAGCGCGATGGTGTTGTTGTAGCTCTTGGACATCTTGCGGCCATCGAGCCCGGGCAGCTTGGGCGACGGGGTGAGCAGGACTTTGGGCTCGGGCAGGATCTCGCGGCGTCCGAAGGGCGAGAGTTTTTTGGTCTGCTCGGCGGCGGTGAAGAGCTGGTGCGGGGTGAAGTCGGTGCGCGTGGAATCCTTGGGCTCGCCGGCGAGCTTGCGGGCCTTCTCGAGGATGGCGGGCAGCTCCCACGGCGCGGCTTCGGGAGACATGTAGAACTCGCCGGGGTAGAGGCCGTTGAAGCGGCGCGCGACCTCGCGGGTGAGCTCGACGTGCGGCGCCTGGTCGGCGCCGACGGGCACGAAGTCGGGCTTGTAGAGCAGGATGTCCGCAGCCTGCAGCAGCGGGTAGCCGAGGAAGCCGTAGGTGCTCAGGTCCTTGTCGCCGAGCTGCTGCTGCTGGTCTTTGTAGCTGGGAACGCGCTCCAGCCAGCCGAGCGGCGTGAACATGCCGAAGAGCGTGTTGAGGCGGTCGTGCTCCTTGACGTCCGACTGGCGAAAAATGACGGAGCGGCCGGGATCGAGGCCTGCGGCGAGGAAGTCGAGCGCGATCTCGAAGCTGTTCTGCTGCAGGCGACTGGGATCGTCGTAGTCGGTCGTAAGCGCGTGCAGGTCCGCGATGAAGAAGAAGCAGTCGTACTCGTTCTGCAGGCGTACCCAGTTGTGCAGCGCACCCATGTAGTTGCCGAGGTGAAGGCTGCCGGTGGGGCGCATGCCGCTGAGGACGCGAGGGCGCGGAAGTGTACGGGGGTGCGGAGAGCTCATGAGATCTGAGGTTTCAGGATACCAGCGCGAAGGGCAATCAGAGGGTGAAGAGCATGCGGTTAAAGAGCGTCATCAGCGGGGAGAAAAACGCCATGATCACGCCGAAGCCGACGAAGAAAAACGCAATCATGAAGTAGATTCCGAGCTTCTCGTACGTCTTCGCGGCGTTGTAGGGAAGATAGTGCATCAGGATCTTGCCGCCGTCCAGAAACGGCAGCGGGATCAGGTTGAAGACGAACAACAGCACGTTGACCAGGATGCAGAAGTACAGAAACAGATAGAGCGGGAAGATCGCCGGGAGATTGTTCATCGGCACGGCGAGATTGCGCATGGCGAGCTGGGACGCGATCACCAGCGAGAGCGTGGAGTCGCGCTGCGTGTAGCGCAGGACGACCAGGATGATCAGCGCGACGATGGCGGCGAGAAGCTGTACGCCCGGCCCGGCAAGGGTGGCGACCATCTCGTCGCGCGAAGGGCGGCGGAAGTTGCGCGCCGTCATGGGAACGGGCTTGCCCCAGCCGAGCACAAGCGGCGAGCGGAAGATGAACAGGATCGGCCAGATGGCCATGCCGAAGAGGTCGAAGTGCCTGGCCGGGTTCATGGAGATGCGGCCCATCATGCGGCCGGTGGGGTCGCCGAGCCGGTTCGCCATCCACGCCTGGGCGGAGTCGTGCAGCGAGATGGAGAGGACCATCACGACAAGCTCAAAGATGACGAGCGCAAAAGTAAGAGGCATCGTCTCCTAGAGTACCGAACTATTGTGTTGTGAACGTTATTCGGCTGGGGTAGCATCCGGCGAATGACCCCTGCACCTGCGCAAGTGTTTGAGAGCTATGCCGACGCGTGGAACCGGCATGACGCGGATGGGATTGTCGCGACGTTTGCTGAGGATGGAACGTACGCCGATCCCACGACACCGGGGCCGCTGAGCGGAGCGGCGATTGGCGAGTATGCACGCGGGTTGTGGAGCGCGTTTCCGGATCTGTCGTTTGAAATCGTGCGGATCATGGAAGGTGGCGGCGGCGCGATTTCCGCGGAGTGGGTGATGCGCGGCACGAATACCGGCTCGATGATGGGGTTGCCGCCGACGGGGCGCTCGGTTGAGGTGCGCGGAGTCGATATTGCGGAGGTCGCAGAGGGGAAGCTTCGCTCGGTGCAGGGGTACTTCGATGCCGGCGCTGTGCCGCGGGCGCTGGGGCTGGATGTGATCGTGCAGCCGCACGCGATTGGGCCGTTTGCGTTTGGCACCGGGTTGCGCGTGAGCGGTGGAAGCAAGGCTGTTCCGGGAGCGTTCGGCATCACGTTCATCTCCGCGCGCGATGAACAGGACAAGCTCGCGATAAGCGAGAGCAGCCGGAAGATTTTGCAGGAGACGCTGGCGATTCCCGGGTTCATCAGCGCCGTGACGACGACAGTTGGAGAGCGCATGATGACGATCACGGCGTGGGAATCGCCGGAATCGATGGCTCCGCTGATGCGGATGGGCGAGCACCGTGCGGCGGTCGGGCGATACTTCGCCACAGCGGACTACGGCGTGGGTGGCATGACAGGAGTCTGGGTGCCGCATCACCTTGGTGCGCGGCGTGTGCGGTGTCCCGAGTGCGACAAGATGGCGTCGGTCGAAGTTGCAGACGGGAAGTGCACCTGCGGAGCGGTGCTGCCGGAGCCGCTGGCTTACTGGTAGGACGGTTCTTATTTGGCGAGCTTTGGTTTTGCCGGGATGCCAAGCGCGACGGTATGCGCGGGGACGTCGCGCGTGGCGAGACCCATGGCGCCTAGCATCGCGTCGGGCCCGACCTTCGTGCCGGCGAGCACTGTCGCGTGATAGGTGATGCGGGCGCGGGGGCCGATCTCGGTGCGGAGGTTCGAGACGTCGCGCTGGTCGACGAGATCGTGCGTATGCGAGTAGATGTTGGCGTAGTCCGAGATGCTGGTGCCGTCGTGCAGCGTGATGCCGCCGCGGTCGTCGAGCAGGACGTGGCGATGGATCCAGCAGTCGTCGCCGATCTCGAGGTTGTAGCCGTAGCTGAAGGTCACGTGCTGGAAGATGCGCACGCGCTCGCCGATGCGCGCGAAGATGTGGCGGCCGAGCATCTGGCGGAGACGCTCTCCGAGCCACTGATTCGCGCCGAGCGGCGATGCGTCGAACTGCAGCCAGAGCCAGATGAGCGGCTTGCGCGGGTAGAAGCGCGCGGGATCCATGTCGCCGTAGTACTCGGGCTCGAGCGTGATGTTGCGGGGGTCGAGTGCGGCGCGCGTGATGGTGCTTGCCGACGCCGGAAGGATGTTGCGGAGTGTGTCGCGGACGATCTCCGAGCGCGCCTCGTAGGTGGTGTCTCGCGTGAAGCTGCTGTCGAGTGAGGCGAGCCACTCGGTGTAGAGGTGCAGCGCGTCAGGCGTGGGTTGGAGATCGCGATATTCGTAGACGGCCATAGGTGTCGGGGTTATTCGATGGCGAAGACGGCGTAGACGGTGGCCGAGGTCTCGATCTGGCGGGCGTTGATGGCGAGCGGTCGCTGTGCGGCGACGGCTTCGGTTTTGTCTCTGGCCATCATCGCCATCGGCCTGATTGGTTCAGCCTGCACCTCGTTGCTGGCGTAGAGGAGTTGGCCGAGCTTGACGTTGAGGCCGGCAGCCATGGCCTCAGCCTGAACGCGTGCGCGCTGGAGCGCTTTGGCGGCTGCTTCGGCGGACGCTGCATTCGGGTCCTTGAGGCTCCAGTCGATCTGGCCGGACTTGTTCGCGCCTGCTTTCGCGGCGATGTCGAGGATGCGTGCAGCGGCTTCCGCGGTCGTGCGCACGGTCCAGCTCTGCTGCGCGACGAAGGCGCGGCTCGCGCGCTCGGAGGCGGGAAGCTGGTTGAGCTGGTAGGGCTCCATCGGGGCGACGGACTGTTGCTCGCTTTCGATGGTGTCGCTGGGGACGCCGGCGGAGCGGAGCGCGGCGATGATGGCGTTCGAGGCCTGGGATGCGGAAGCGTAGGCAGCCGGCTGGTCGGGGCCGTAGAGCTCGTAACCGATGTGCACCGTGGCGACGTCGGCCTGGTGAATGACGCGGTCGGTTGCCGTGATCGCGATGGAGCGGATTGCTTTCGCGATCATCGTCGAGGAGTCGTTTTGCGCCTGTGCTGCCGTATAGCCGACGCAGACAAAAACCGTCAGCAGCGCAGGCGAGAGGAATGGCCTGAGGGTGCGTGTGAGAGTCACTGGTCCTCCTGGCGTTCGAGCAGGTCGGCGAGGGTCTTCTTGTGCTTCGGCTTGGCCGCAGCCTTCTGCTTGGGGTCGGGCAGCGGGCGCGATGGCGGTGGCGTGCCGAGGCGCTCGCGAGCGTTGGCCTTGACGGCTTTGGTCGCGGAGAAGACCGCGGGCCTTCGTCTCTTCTTCGGCATCAGGTGCCTCCCGAGGCTCCAGCGTACCCCATGCTTGCGCGGTCGATGTAGGATACTGCGGGAGTTCCGGCACACGCGGGAGCGCATCCAAGCTGGTAAGAAGAAGACGCTCGGAGGTGGAGCAATGGAAGAGCGCGATTTTTTCGACGAGAGGACCGAACAGCGCAACCACACGATGACCTGTCCGCACTGTGGGCAAGCTGCCGACTACCAGCTGAGCTGGCTGATCCGAAGCAAACGGCCGCAGCTGCCGCGCGGCGCCGACGAACGCGACCGCGCGCGATTCGCCAAGGCACAGAGCTATATGGTCCGGCGCGACGATATGGTGGGGTGCAAGAACATCCGCTGCCGCAAGCGCTTTGACGTGACCGGTATACAGTCAGTCGCCTTCCTGTAGGGCTGCGACGGGCGGGGACGCGGTATGGTGTAATAGAAGCGTTCGTAGATGCCTCTCCTGCGCCAGGCGGCGCCGGGATTGATGTGAGTTTGTTGAAGGAGTTCGGAGACGATGGCCAATCCCATTCTGCCCGCTGAAGAGCGCGACCTGACCCCGGCCCAGGTGGACATACTGGACCGCCGCCGCCGGCGCGGACAGCTGCTGCTCGTCATGGGAACGCAGTTTCTGCTGATCGCCATCCTTGTAACGCTGTGGGCGGGACAGGACGCGACGTACTCGCCGGGATGGGCGCACCCGATGCTCTACTGGGACATCCTGCTGTTTGCACTGGCGTTCCTCAGCTACGCGCGCGGCATCCAGCTGCGGCGCGGGCTGAATGAGTTCTTTTCGTACTGAGCGATTTTTTAGTTTGGGTTCGAGCGCGGCGGGCTTCGGCTCGCCGATCGCTTTTTTGCGCGATGCTCTGAGCACCCGGCTGCGCGTTCTGTGACGGGCCTGCTATCGTGACTGCGTTGGCCGGAGGAGTACGTGGTCGCTGAAATTGCGCGAGTGGGCGCGCTTGCGTCGATGGAATTGGCTGAGCCGCTGCATTTTTCCGCCGCCGAGATGGCGCTTCTGGTGGTGCTCTGTGCGGCGTCGCTGGGCGTTTTTCTGTGGCGGATGCGGCCGATCGCGAACAACATTCTGCGCGCGAAGAAAGATGTAGGGTTCTCGCTGCAGCCCGTGGGCCGGCGCGTGTGGGAGTTCGTCTCCGAGGTGCTCTGCCAGAGCAAGGTGATCAAGCAGCGGCCGCTGCCCGGGCTGGCGCATGCGTTTGTCTTCTGGGGGTTCCTGGCGTTCGCCGTGGTCACGACGAACCATCTGCTCACCGGACTGCGGATGGGCGTGCTGCAGCATACGGGATTCGTCGGCACGTTCTACTTCGGCTTTGCGGGCGTGTGGGCGCTGCTGGTTGCGGTCTCGATCGCCGGGCTGTTTGTGCGCCGGTTTTTTGTGCGGCCGCGCTGGCTTGGCGCGAAGGTTTCGGTTGAGTCGGGCTTCATTGCGTTCCTCATCTTTCTGCTGATGGTGAGCTATCTCGCGGCGTTCACTGTGCCGGCGGACGGCAACGCGGTGAGGGTGTACTGGTGGCTGCACACGCTGTCGCTGCTGGTTTTCCTGCCGATCATTCCGGGAACGAAGCATCTGCATCTGGTGCTGAGCCCGTTGACGGTGTTCGTGAAGCGCGCGGAGTTCTCGGAGATTCCGAAGCTGGGCGAGTCGGAGACCGAAGAAGATTTCGGGCTGCTCGCGGGCAAGGATGTGACGCAGTTGATCGCACTGCAGGCGTACAGCTGCGTGGAATGCGGTCGATGCACAGAGCACTGCCCTGCCGCGAACACGGGAAAGGTGCTTAATCCGAAGGAGATTGCGCTGGGCGTGCGCGGGTATCTGAACGCGTTTGGGCCGACGGGCGACGTGCCGCTGTTGAATGAGCTTCGCGATGCTTCGGCGAATCCTTCGCCGGACAATCCGCCGGCGAACTGGCTCTCGATGGAGGCGGCGTTTGAGTGCAC
>DASYBN010000473.1:0-8784 GCA_036500785.1 Acidobacteriaceae bacterium | reverse complement strand
CCGGGTGCGCGTGAGAGCCGCTGGATGCATCTGCTGGCCGGCAACGTGGAGGCTGCAGTTCAGGTTTCGGAGTCTGCGGGTGCGGGAACAGAGGGGCGGCAACAGCTTGCGGAACGCGTGGCGGAGCTGGAGCGAACGGTGTTCGAGCTCCGCGAGCGCGTTGCGGCGCTTGAGGCTGAAAGAGGCAAAGCCAGCGGAGGCGAGTGGGGCGAGTAGACGGGCGCGCCGAGCCGTTGTTTAGCGACAGCGCATGGCGCGCCTATAATTAGCGCCTCATCGACGACTCAGTGCCGGTGATCCCTGGGAGCTGTGCAACGAGCGGTAGCTTGATTCGGCTGGAACGGAAAGGGTCTTCCCATGCGCAAGATGGTGAACCGTATTGCGGCGGCGAGTCTGGTCGTCTGCCTGGTGATGTTCGAGACTCCTGTGCAAGTGCTGGCGCAGGCGGCGCCTCCGCCGCCGACACCGCAACAGCTGGACCAGCTGCTGGCTCCGGTTGCGCTGTATCCGGATGCTCTGCTGGCACAGATCACGACGGCCTCGACGAATCCGCAGGAGATTCTGGATGTCGTCAATTGGCTCGCGACGCAGCAGGGCTTGAGCGGCGCGCAGTTGACGGATGCGGCCCAGAAGCAGGGGTTCGATCCGGCGTTTATCGGGCTGGTGAACTTTCCGACTGTGCTGCAGATGATGGCCGACAACATCGATGACTATGCGGCGATCGGGCAGGCGGTGACGGCGAACCAGGCGGAGGTGACGGACTCGATCCAGCGACTGCGCGGGCAGGCCTATGCGGCGGGTTCGCTGAAGAGCAACCAGCAGCAGACGGTTCAGGTGCAGCAGAGCGGACCGCAGACGATTTATGTGGTTCAGCCGGCGAATCCGCAGGTGGTGTATGTGCCTCAGTACAACCCCACCGTTGTGTATGCGCCGCCGAGCACCGGATCCGTTGTGGCCGCGTCGCTGATCTCGTTCGGTGTGGGGATCGGGATTGGCGCGTTGATCGCGAGCCATCAGCCGTGGGGCTGGGGCGGATGGGGATGGAACTGGGGCCGGCGCTCGATCTACTACAACCACGGATATTGGGGCGGATGGCACGGAGGCTATCGGCCGCCGGCACCATGGTACCGGCCGAGGCCAGTGGTCTATGCGAACCGGCCGGGGTACGGCGGAAACTGGCATTACCGGCCGAGCGGCTATCGTCCGCCAGCGCCGATCAACCGGCCATTGCCGATTCGTCCGGGAACGGGCGGACGGCCGATTCCGAACTATCCGGGACGCCCGCCGGCAAACGGCGGGGGCCGGCCTGGAAATGGTCCGGGCACACGGCCGCCGAACCCGGGAAATCGACCCGGAAACGGCGGGAATGCACGGCCGCCGTACAACGGGGGTGGACGGCCGGGCAATGGGAATCCGGGCAGGCCGAATGGGTCGGTTCCGGCGAGGCCCGGCAATGGGAACTCGGGTGCGACGAGGCCGGGCAACGGCAATCAGGGCAGACCGGGTGGGTCGACTCCGAACAACGGCGCGCCGAACCGGCCTGGTGGATCGAATGGATCGAGGCCGAACAATGGCGCGAACGGGAGACCGGCAGCGAAGCGTTCACCGTCGCAGCACCAGGGTTCGGGCCAGAACCGCCCGTCGCCACAGGGCAAGCCGAACCACCAGGGTAATCAGGGCAAGGATCGACGGCCTCCGTCGAATTAGTTTCTCTGGCGCGGCGGGGTACCTTCGGGGCTAAAGCCCCGGTTCGTGGCGGCTTTACGGCACGGCTAAAGCCGTGCGCCCTTAACAAAAGAAACGGCGGAGCTGGAAGGCTTCGTTCGCTCGCTGGAAGAGCGGAATGCCGCCTTCGAGGGTCGAAGGGATGAGCGGGAAACCTACGCACGCCGTCTGTTCAACGGCCCACGGCGGTAGCCGCCACGTTGCCGGGGTTAGCTGAGGTCTCTGCGAGGAGTTTCCGAACTTCGCCACGGAGGTCTCCTCGGGCGCCGCGGGCTCGCATGCGGATGGTGCTGTCACCGTCGAGAATCACGTACGTCGGATAGGCGCCGACGTGGAAGAGCGATTGGAGCCGACTGTTGTCGTCCTGGATCTGCGCGCCTTCGAGACGATTCTCGTGGATGTAATTCAACAGGGCGTCACGCGTGTCACCCGAGTCAATCTCGAGCAGAACGAAGCGATCCTTTGGAAAGCTGTCGGGAAGCGATTGCACGTAGTCTGAATCGCGCCGGCAGACGGGGCACCATGTTCCCCAGAAGTCGAGCAGGACAATTTTGCCGGAGAGCGAATCCAGCGAGACCTTTTTTCCATCCAGCGTGGTGACCTCGAACGGTGGAGCGGGCTCGTTTCGTGCGATGTCTACATTTTTCGAGAAGCGCTGTGCGCGGGCGCACTCGGTCGAGCTGACTCCGGGCATGGCGGCGCATGCCGCGAACGCGGCGCTCGCGTCGGCGTCACGTTTGAGCGCGGCAAGCAGGTGACCGTGCAGCATCACCAAGGGCTCGTTCGTGGGGTCTTCCTGCACGGCGCGCGCCAGCGCTGCTTCCGCATGGCGCAGAGCGTCCTGGGCGCGGCCGGGATTCTTCTCCAGCTCGCCTTCGCCGTTGGTATATCCGAAGTACTCGTCGTAGTCGATCCGGCCGGTGAGCATGTCGGCGCGCCCTTTGGACTTCGGCGTGGATGCGGCGGATTGCATGCGTGACGCCGTTGCGAGAGCCGCCTTGTGATTGCCCATCGCGAGCTGGACGTTCGCGATGGCCTCGATGCAGTCGAGACAACGGCCGTCCTGCTTCAGCGCGAACTGGAAGCGTTCGAGGGCGACATCGAGCTCCTGGTGGCTTTCGGCGTCGAGACCCTGACCATAGGCTTCGCGTGCCGCTGCGGGGATGTCGGGGAGTTCAGGCGCCTGCGCGAATACTGCGGTCGCGAGAGAGGAGGAAACGAGCACCAGGGCGAGGATGCGCAGGTTAGGGCTCAGGCCGGTCATGAAAGGCAGGGGCTCCGAAAAACATGATGTGAGTGACAGCAGCAATATGCGCTATCGCGTCGCCGGATGCAACAGAACTTAAGTGCGAAGCGGCGGCTCCGTGGAGCCACCGCTAATTCCTGCGTCGCTGTTTAAGGAGCGTTAGTGCGCGGCCCACTCGATCTTCGTGAGGTCGATGCCTTCCTTGACCATCTCGTAGAGCGGGGAGAGCTCGCGGAGTTTTTGCACGACGTCGATGAGCTTGTCGGCGACGTAGTCGACCTCAGCCTTGTTGTTGAAGCGGCCGATGCCGAAGCGGATGGAGCTGTGCGCGACGTCGTCGCCGAGGCCGAGCGCCTTGAGCACGTAGCTGGGCTCGAGTGTGGCGGAGGTGCAGGCCGAGCCCGACGAGACGGCGATGTCGTTGATGCCCATCAGCAGGCTCTCGCCCTCGACGTAGATGAAGCTGATGTTCAGGTTGCCGGGCAGGTGATGCTCCATGTTGCCGTTGACCTGGGTGTAGTCGAGCGCGGTCTCGAGCTTCTTGCGGAGGTAGTCGCGCAGCTCGATCTCACGCTTCGCTTCGGTGGCCATCTCGTCGGCGCAGATCTCGCAGGCTTTGCCGAGGCCAACGATGCCAGGGACGTTGAGCGTACCGCTGCGCATGCCGCGCTCGTGGCCGCCGCCGTTCTGCTGCTCGGCGATCTGGACACGCGGGTTGCGGCGGCGAACGTAGAGCGCGCCGACGCCTTTCGGGCCGTAGATCTTATGGCCGGAGAGCGAGAGGACGTCGATGTTGTCATCGATGACGTTGACCGGAACCTTGCCGACCGCCTGCACGGCGTCGGTGTGGAAGAGCACGCCCTTCTCGTGGCAGAGCTTGCCGATCTCGCGGATCGGCTGAATCACGCCGATCTCGTTGTTCGCGTACATGATCGTGACGAGGATGGTCTTGTCGTCCATGGCGCGCTTCAGGTCTTCGATATCGATGAGGCCGTCGGCCTGCACGGGCAGATACGTGACGCGGTAGCCCTGCTTCTCGAGCTTCTTGCAGGTGTCGAGCACGGCTTTGTGCTCGGTGACCTGGGTGATGATGTGGTTGCCGCGCTCGCGGTACATCTCGGCGATGCCTTTGATCGCGAGGTTGTTCGACTCGGTCGCACCGGAGGTGAAGATGATCTCCTTCGATGTCGCGCCGATGAGCTTGGCGATCTGCTCACGCGCTTTGTCGACCGCGGCTTCGGCTTCCCATCCGAAGCTGTGGTTACGGCTGGCGGCGTTGCCGAAGATGGTGGTGAGGTAGGGCATCATCGCCTCGAGCACGCGCGGATCGAGCGGCGTGGTGGCGTGATTGTCCATGTAGATGGGCAGCTTGACGCCGGCGGGCAGCGGCTCGTTGGTGTGGGTGACGTTCATTCCGAGGGTCTCAGCCATGATGTGTGCTCCTAAAACAGGTTCCAGGGCGCAGGGCCCAGGGTTCAGAAAACCTAAATCGCGATGGTGACAAGGCCGCCGGCCACTGGCGCTGGCGGCGAAGAGGTGTCGGCGGGTTCGACGAGATCGGCGATGGTGAGGCCGCTCAGCATGTCCTTGATCGAGTCGTTGACTTTGCGCAGCGGCTCTTTGATGGTGCAGGTGCCGTGCAGGTCGCAGGTTCCGTGGATCGTGATGCAGCTGGTGATGAACAGAGGGCCGTCGATCGCCCGGATGACCTCGAACGCGCTGATGTCCGCCGCGGGACGCGCCAGCGAGTAGCCGCCGTTGGTGCCGGCGGTGGAAACGAGAATGCCGCCGCGGGTCAGCGTCTGCAGGATCTTGGCGAGCAGCTGCGGAGGAATGTGATACGCCTCCGCGATCGCCTTGGCCGAGGCGCTGGGCGGCCGCTGGCTGCCAGGCTCCGCCTGCTCGGCCAGATACTTCAGGGCCATCAGCCCGTAGTCCGCTTTTTTTGTCAGGCGCAGCATGCAAGGTGTGGCCTGAACGCAGTGGAAGCGTAGATTTCGGCCATTCTCAGTGTACGGCGCGGTGAGAATCGAAAGCAAGACCGAAGTAGTCGTAGATTGAGAGCATGGGGAATAGTGGAGCAGCGCTGGCGGTGAGGCCGATGGAGAGCCGCGATGCTGTCGCAGTCGCGGAGCTTGTCGGCGAGCTCGGTTACCAGCGAACGGCGGAGCAGGTGCGAGCGTGGATCGCCGGGATTCAGGACGGCAAGGGGCAGGCGGCGTTCGTCGCGGAGGTGAACGGTGAGGTCGCTGGATGGATCGAGGTCTCGCTCGAGCGGCGGCTGCAGTCGGATGCCTTTGGGCTCATCGGCGGCGTTGTGGTCCGGCCGGGGCTTCGTGGCGCCGGCATCGGCAAGCGGCTGTGCGAGGCCGCCGAACGATGGACGATCGAACATGGAGCGAAGAAGATTCGCGTCACCTCGCGGAGCACGCGCGAGGGAGCGCACCGGTTCTATGTGCGCGACGGGTACGAACAGACGAAAGTATCGATGGTTTTCGAGAAGGCACTCGAGCCGTAACATCTCAGGCGCGCGAATCGGATACCATGCAAAGCGCGACCCTTGAAGACCTTCGACCAGATTCGCTCCGCGCCGAACGTGCTCACGATGCTGCGGCTGTTCACGGTGCCCTTTCTCGTGATCGCCATCCTGGATGCGCACTGGAAGAGCGCGTATCTGCTGCTCTGGCTGGCGGGGATTTCGGACGGGCTGGACGGGCTGCTGGCGCGTGCGTTGAAGCAGCGCACCAAGCTGGGGGAGTTTCTCGACCCCATCGCGGACAAGGTGTTGCTGAGCACGCTGTTCGTGGTGCTCACGCATGTTGGCGTTATACCGCGCTACGTAACGGTGCTGGTCTTCAGCCGCGATCTCGGCATTCTGCTGATCTCCACACTGCTGTATGTGACGAATATTCTGCGCGACTTTCGGCCAAGCTGGCTGGGGAAGATGAACACCTGTCTGCAGATTCTCACGGTGCTTCTGGTGATGACGGCGAAGGTGGCGCCGGGGTGGGAGCTGCGGCCGCTGATTTTGTGGTTGCTGCGCGCTGTGGCAGTTGTCGCGCCGCTCTCGGCTGCGCAGTACGCCTGGATTACGCTGCGCAAGGTGCAGGCGCAGTCCGAGGTCCAGCAGCAAGCCTGACGCGGACTTGCGCGGATCGCGCTACTTGCACGCGGGGTTGTGGGCGCCCGGATAGGCGAGAAACGTAATCGTGGCAGGCGCAAACTGCTGGAGGCCACCGGGCTCAGCGACAGCCTTCAGTTCAGGCAGCTCGTCTTGTGTGCCGAGTGAGAGAGGCGCGCCGTTTAGCAGGACGTCTTCGCCATCGAGGCGCGGCGCGGAGAGTGTGTAGCGACGCGCGCCAGCCGGAACTCGGAGCGCGTGCGCGGCTGGCTGGTCGTTCTGGATAACAAGCAGTGTGACTCCGCCGGGCTGGTTTGCCATGCAGTGCGCGTAGACGTGCAGGCCATGCTCGAGCGGCAGGCCGGAGTCGAGCACAGTGGTGCCCATGAGCCGGTGCCAAAGCAGCGCGGCCCAGTAGTTGGGTCGAGGGGCGTAGGTGTTCTCGTCGAGCAGGCCGTAGTCGCTGGCAGCGAGCGTGTTGTACATCTGCACCTTCACGCCGCCTTTGGCAAGACGGCCGAGCTGGTCGAGGTAGCGGAAGCTGTCGAGGAAGGTGGAGGCCCAGGGATCGCCTCCGCAGGCAGTCTCGGCGGTCTCGGTGAGCCAGAGCGGCTTGCCGGGAGCGAACTGATCGCGGAGCTTGCGGTAGAAGCTGAGGATGTCGTCGGTGCGCGCCAGCCAGGCTTCAGAGAGTGCGTCCTGCTCGGCGGTGCCTGGCATGTGTTGTGCGGCGCAGCGCTGCGAGGCGCCTGAGTACGAGTGATAGGAGAAGACGTCGATCTCGCTGGGCGTCATGGCATGAAGGAGCTTGGGCGTGGCGATGAAGCCGGGCATTCGGGTGCCAAGGTCGGTGCTGGGATCGGTGGACTCGCCGACGGAGCCGGGGCCGGCGATGAGGGTGTTGGGCGCGTGCTGGCGCATGAAGGCGGTGAAGACGCGGAGATCGCGGCCGTACTGCGCGGCGTCGTAGCCCTTGGGCGCGCCGCCGATCATGGCGAAGGTGGGCTCGTTCATATACTCGGCTGCGGCGATGTGGCCGCCGAGCGAGTGGGTGAGGTCGAGCACGCGCTGCGCCTGAGTGGTGGTCCAGAGACCGCTGTCGGCATCGCGCGTGCCCACGCTGGTGGCAAAGGAGGTGACGAGCTCGGCGTTCGCGGCGTGGGCGAAGTCGATGACACCCTTCCACTGCTCGCGGGTGAGGATGCCGTTGAAGCCGGCGGGAGGTTTGGTGATGGATTCGCCTTCGGCGGGGAGATAGGTGCTGTTGGCCCAGGTGCCGCTGACGCGGAGGTACGCGGGCCCGAGTGCGGCGGCGAGCTTGCGGAGGCGCGGGTTCGAGAGGTCCTTCGGCGGACGATAGGCGTAGAGATCGGGGTTCATGCCCGGAGGCGTGGGCGCGGCGGCGGCGCTGGGCTGCGGAGCGGCGGCGGCGGAGTGGTAGGGCTTCCAGAAGCGGCCGCCGGTGACCTCGAGCATTTCGATGTTGTAGGACTGGAAGCGCGGGTCGACGGTGGTGATCTTCGGCAGGGAGGAGGGCGTGATGGAGGGCGCGGCCTGCTGTGCGTTCGCGGGTTTGGACGGAGCAAGGAGGAGAGCGAAAACAAGGCCGAGGACGGGTTTTGTGAGCATTCTGATCTCTCTCGCGCGCGGATGCACGGACGCGCGATTATAGCGTCCGACCTCCATTGACGCACATCAGGCGCGAAGCGTATGGCCTATTGGCGGGGCCACTCGGGGCTGGTGAGGACCGCGGTCCAGATAGGACCTTTGTCGTAGAGCTCGCCGACCATTTTCAGGAAGGTGGGGACCTCGCCGTCCATGGCCCAGATGAGGATGTCGGAGGGCTGCTTGCCGATGACCGGAGCGATAACGCCGGCGACGCCGCCGATCTCGATGTGGATGTCGAAGCGGTTGGCGGGACGCGGGCCGCCGCCGACGCGGAAGGTGTCGCGGCCGTCGGGCTTGATGGAGAGATGGACGATGCGGGGCTTGGGCGTGCCGGCGATATAGGAGACCTTCATCTCGGTGGCGTTGCGCGGGAAGTCTTCGATGACGGGCGCGAGCAGACCGTTGGCGAGGTCGGGCGGGAGGTCCATGTGGTCGGTGTGGACCTGCAGGTGGCCGTCCTTGCTGTCGTGCCAGGTGACCTGGCTGCGCGGGACGTCGATCGTGATGTCGAGGGGCTGTGGGAACGATGGGCCGCGCGGGATGTGGTGGTCGGTGATGAGCTCGAGGACCTTTGCCTGGCGGTAGACGGTGATCTCGTCGTCGATGGAGCCGTCGCGAAAGTGAAAGACGAGGCGGGAGCGGACCTCGCTGCCGTTGACGACGTTGATCTCGTCGCCGACGGCGATGACTTTGCCGCCGGGGTCCTTGAGGAGAAGGAAGCCGTGACTGGAGCCTTGCTTGTGCCTGGCGGTGACGGGGTCGGCCGCAGCGGAACGCGATGCAGCCAGGAGGGCGGCAAGGATGAGGGCCCAGGCGAACAGGGATGTGGAGCCGAGACGTGCGCGAATGTCAGCCTCCATGTGCGGCCGCCCCACCCGACGGAGGCCGTGTCTGCTGCTGTGCCCTAAGACAGATGCAGATGGTTCGCGGGCAGGATGTGTGGCGAGTGCGCAGGGGCAGATCGGAAGGTTCTACAATCGAGAGACGACATGGCTGCGATGGGACAACTCGCGACGGGCGATGC
>DASYBN010000472.1:0-4137 GCA_036500785.1 Acidobacteriaceae bacterium | reverse complement strand
GAACCAGGCGATGATGTCGCTTGGACAGACGATTACGCCGCACGGAGACACTGTCGGCGACCGCAGCGTCACCTACGACAACAACGGTCACCCGGTGACGATCGATTTCGAGCACAACAGGGCGGTGAAGATAACGCCGGGGAGTTAGGCTCGGATGCCCGGAGGTTATTGCGGCGGAACGGGGCACACGGTCGATGCGAGGCCGGTCACGGAGAAGTTGCTCGTCTTGCCGCTCGGCAGGAGAACTTCGTAGTACTCCGCAGGGGGGTCGTAACCGTTCGCGCCTATTAGACGAGCCTTGTAATCACCCAGCGGGAGTGGAGCGTAGGGAACGTATTTCATGGGTGCTGTCAGCTCCATGGCCTTGCCATCGATCGACACTCCAATCTGCTGGTTCCCTGAGCGCAGATAGGAACACTGCACATGAATCACAATGGGATACTGCGTCGGGTCTTTCTTCGAGGCTAGCAATAGCGGGGCGAGGATCAAGGTCGACGCGAGCGCGGACTTGTTCATCAGTTGAGCGAATCTCCTGGTCTGAATTAAATTTGCTGCTCCCTACTTCTGATTCCTGAACAGCAGCGGCGTGAAGTGGATGAGATTGTCGCGCCACACAAGCCAGGTATGTTTGCCCGCCGTTTCGATGGGCGTGACCGGGAGGTGCTTTGATTTCGCCCAGGTGACGAAGTTGCGGTTCGGCTCGATGAGGCTGTCGCTGGTGCCGCACGCGACCCAGAGCAGGCGGAGGTCGCGCGCCTGTCCCGGGTCCATCATGAGCTTGTCGTAGTTGCCGTTGTGGACCGCGGAGCTGAAGCCACCCACATAAGCGAAGTAACCGGCGTGGTTGATGCCGATGGTGAGCGACTCGAGGCCGCCCATGGAGAGGCCGGCGATGGCATGATTCTCGCGGCCCCTGGCGATGGGGTACTCGCGCTCGACGGCCGGGATGATCTCCTGCATGAGCATCTTCGAATACAGCGTGAGATTGTCGCTGACCTTGGCCGGGTCGTCCCATACGGTGTGGCCGGACGTGACAAAGCTCCAGTCGCCATAGCCCTGCGGCATCACGACGATCATCGGGACGATGCTGCCGGTTGCGATGAGCGAGTCGAGGATGAGGTTGGCGTTCCCGACGGTGATCCAGGCGTCGCCATAGTCGGACCAGCCGTGCAGCAGATACAGCACCGGGTAGCCGCCCTTGTGTTTCGGGTCGAAGTTCGGCGGCGTGTAGACCGTGTAGGGCTCCTGGTTCATCGGCAGGCCGTGCGCGATGAAGGTCGTGAGCATGTGCTGCGTGACGGCGCCGTGCGGGATCTGCGTGAGCTCCCACGGTGCGGGCGGATGGCCGGGCACGAGAACGTTGCTGGAGAGGCCGAGAACATTGGCGCGAACATCGTCGTTGAGTGGATCCAGTTGGCCGACGCCATCGACCACGAAGGTGTAGCCGTAACGCTCGGCGGGCAGCGGCGGCGTGGTGACGGTCCACAGACCGGTGCCGTCCTTCTGCATCAGCAGCGGCTGCATCGCGGCGTCGGTATTGACCTCGACCTTCGCGGCGGCGGCGTTCTGATAGCGAAAGCTGATCGACCCGTCAGCGTTGACCTGATGCGAGTCGATGGTGGGGGGCGCGGGCGTCTGAGCGAGTGCGGGCATAGTCAGCAGGAGGGCCAGAAGAAGGCGACGCATGGGCGAAGTATATCGTCCGCTTGCCGCCGCGGTATTGATAGGCTAGGGACAACTTTTCCCAACGAGAGCGAGGAGCCCAATGATCGATGTCCATGCGCCGGAGCACCGCATCAGCGGGAGACGCGATTTCTTCGTGCATCTGTTCACGATCACGATTGGACTGCTGATCGCCTTGGGGCTCGAGAACGCGGCCGAAGCCTGGCACCACCGTCATCAGAGGAATGAAGCTGAGGCGACCGTTCGCGAAGAGCTGAGGCACAACCGGCAGCACCTGAAGGAGACGGACTTCGTGCTGACGAAAGAGATCGACAGCCTGACCGCGGCCATGGCATTTCTACAGGCGCGGAGCGCGGGCAAGCCGGCGTCAATAGCGGGGATTTCGCTGGGGTACACGATGCCGCATCTCGAGAACGCGAGTTGGCGAACGGCGAATGCCATCGGCGTGGTGCAGTACATGCCCTATGACCTTGTGCAGCGGCTCGCCGAGGCGTACGACGATCAGGACCTGCTGGTGCAGATGCAGATGGATACGCTGAAGAGCTATGTGCGGCTGAACTCGTACGTGGCGGCGAACACGGATCCGTCCTCGCTAGGCGAGGACCAGGTGCGTTCGGCGATGGTCGACGTGCGGAATACGATGGTGCAGCTCGGAGCCATGCGGGACGTCAGGCGCGATCTAATTACAAGCTACGACGCCGCGCTGAAGTAAAGAGCACGGACGTTTGTGAAGAGCCCTCAGCCCGTATTGCAGAGCCCTGAGCCTGTGTTTCAGAGCCCTCAGCCTGTATTTCTTAGCCCCGCGCTGATGCCGTTGATCGTGGCCGTGATCGCGCGGTCGAGCTCAGCGGTGTCGCGCAAGTCGGGCGTATCTTCGCCGGCACGCTTCAGGCTCAGAAGCTCGAGCTGCAGGAGGCTCATCGGATCGACATAGGGATTGCGCAGCCGGATGGAATTGGCGAGGACGGGGTTGCGCTCAAGCAGAACCTGTTGCTCGGTGACGGCGAGCAGCATGCGCGTGGTGCGGTTGAACTCCTCTTCAAGCAGCGAGTAGACGCGGTCGCGGAGGCCTTCGTCTTCGACCAGCGTGGCGTAGAGGCGCGCAACGCCGAAGTCCGCCTTCGCGAGCGCGAGCTCGACGTTGCGGATCATGTCGATGAACAGCGGAAAGCTGCGCATCATCTCGCGGAGGAGATCGAGGCCGTTCGGCCTGTTCGCCAGCTGCTCGAGCGCGTAGCCGACGCCGAAGTAGGCGGGCACGACGTGGCGCGACTGCATCCAGCCGAAGACCCACGGGATCGCGCGGAGGTCGGCGAGCGAGCGCTGGCGTGTGGCGGATTTGTCGCCACGTTTTGCAGGGCGTGAGCCGATGCGCGCGTGCTCGAGCTCGGCGACCGGTGTGGCCTGCTCGAAGTAATCAAAGACGTCGGGGTTGTTGAGGATGTTCTGCTGGTAGAAGTCGAGTGAGCTGGCGGAGAGCTGATCGAAAACGTTCTCCCATGCAGGATCGATCGCGCCGGTGAGGTGCGTGTTGGTCTGGTCCTTCGATGAAGCAAGGTCGGGGCGCGCGACGGCGTCGAGCGCAGCGGCGATCATCAGCTCAAGGTTGCGCTCGGCGAGCACGACGTCCGAGTATTTCCAGTTGAGGACCTCGCCCTGCTCCGTGATGCGAAGCTCGCCGTTGAAGCTGTCGAGCGGTTGCGCAAAAAGTGCGCGATGAGTCGGTCCACCGCCGCGGCCAACGGTTCCGCCGCGCCCGTGGAAGAGACGAAGATTCACACCGCACTCGCGTGCGACCTCGTGCAGTGCACGATGTGCCTTCCAGATCTCCCACGTGGACGCGATCATGCCGCCGTCCTTGTTGGAGTCGGAGTAGCCGAGCATCACCTCCTGGCGGCCATGCCACGCTTCGAGCAGCGGACGGAAGGCGTCGCTCGTCCAAAGCTCGCGGCAGATGGCGGGCGCGTTGCGAAGGTCGTCGATGGATTCGAAGAGCAGAACGGGCTGCACGCCGGGATCGCTCAACGTTCCTTCGACGTGCACCCCGCCGACGCGCGCAAGCCACAGGACGCGCAGCGCGTCTTCCGCGGAGTTCGCGCCGGAAACAACGTAGTTGGTGATCGCGTCGGGGTTCAGCTGCTTCAGCTCGGCGAGCATGCGAAACGTGGCGAGGACTTCGGCGGTCTGCGCGGAGAGCTCAGCCGGGAGCTGCAGCGGGCCGTTCCTGCCGTTCGTGCTATCGCTGAGTGCCGCCTGCCACGCGCTGAGCTCCTCAACGGCAGCGGCATGCACGCGCGCGTGTTGGCGGAGATCGAGCGTGTGGAGGTGCAGGCCGAAGGTGCGCACCGTAAGCAGCAGCGGGTCGATGTACATGGCGGCGAGGCGTTCGCCGTGATTTTGCGCAAGCGAGTCGCGGAGCAGATCGAGGTCATCGGCGAACTCGGATGCGTTCGC
>DASYBN010000471.1:0-5500 GCA_036500785.1 Acidobacteriaceae bacterium | reverse complement strand
GTGTCCGTGTTCGCTGTAGCGAGTGGCGTCACGTAATAGCGGCCCGCGAGAACCAGACGCATCGCCTCCAGAAGCTCCGCCGAAGCCGACTGCTTCGCTACATATCCCATCGCGCCGGCCTCAAACGCCGCACGAACATAGGCCGGATCCAGCTGTTGCGTGACGAACACAATCTTGATCGCCCGCGCCGACTTGTGAATCTGGCGGCACGCCTCTATCCCGTTGAGCTCCGGCATCGAGACGTCCAGCACGATCACATCCGGCTTAAGCTGTTCCGCCCTGTCCACCAGCTCGCGACCATTCTTTGCTGTCCCTATGACCTGGTACTCGCGTTGCAGGACCGCGCAGAGGCCCTCCAGCACCATGACATGGTCGTCGGCAATCAGAATGCGTTTCATAACACCGAAGAAAGACGGGGCTGCCTGAACTCTAGTTCCTGCCCGGGTAAATCGACAAACGTCGGCGCCGAGTCAATCCAGTTCGCTGCTTTGCGCGTGACCCGTCGCCTGCAAACGGCCGCCTCATTAGAAGATGCATCCTGACGACCGCCGGCCAACCAGCGCAAGCGGCCTGCGTCGGGGCAACGGCATGAACAGTTCACCTTTCATATAACAAAACTTCCCCCTTATTCTTGTGCCAATAACAATTGACGCCAGAGGGCAACCTTTTTCCCGGCAGGAGCGTCTCCGCATCCGGTTTTGCGCAATATGACTTCGCTTTATGCATAAAAACTCGCTATATCGCCGCTCGGCACAAGCCCGGACATCCTTCGATTCCAATTTGCGGAGAATCGTCATAGCTATATTTATTTCTGTATATAAGCTTTAATTTGACAACCCTCATTTACAGGTACTAAAAAATTCCTCGGACCAGCAGACGTTTGCTCCAGCGACGCCAAAATGTGCCAAAAGATCGATCGGCGCGCCTGGAGGCTCCAACCGAATCGTCTGCACGGATCCAGGAGACCAAGATGACCAAACGGGAAACAACAGGCTTATCCATAAGGGGAGGACTGGGCCGCTGGCTGGCAAGCGTCGGAACCGCCGCCGCGCTTCTAGTCGCTTTCGCAACTCCATCCACTTCTTCGGGCCAGGGCACCACAGCAACTCTGGGCGGCATCGTCGCCGACAGCTCAGGCGCGGTGATCCCGAACGCGAGCGTGGTTTTGACCAATGAGCAATCACACGACCAGCGCACGTCGCAGAGCAACGGCTCTGGCGTGTTCTCTTTCTCGGCCGTTCCGACGGGCGACTACGACATCAAGATCACTGCGCCGAATTTTGCTGCGTATGAGCAGAAGGCAATCCATCTCGATCCCGGCGACCAACGCACAGTGCGCGATATCAAACTCGCGGTTGGTACGTCGAGCCAGACTGTTGAGGTCACCACCGCGACCGATCAGATCAACATGGACTCCGGCGAGCAGAGCGCGCTGATCTCCGCCCAGGAGATTCAGCGGCTCTCGGTCCAGGGCCGCGACGTCACGGAGTTGCTCAAAATTCTGCCTGGCTTCGCCATCTCGAACGGTGGAAGCGGCAGCTTTGACAACCGCCAGTACGATCCCTCGCAGGTGAATCCCACCGGCGCACTCGGTCAGTACGCGGCCAACGGCACACCCGTCAACGGACAGGCGCTGCTTTCAGATGGCGTGGACATCACCGATCCCGGTGCCTTCGGTGGCGCGCTCCAGAACGTGAACTACGAGGAGGTCGCCGAAGTGAAGGTGCAGACCTCGAGCTTCACCGCGGACACCGCCCATGGTCCCATCGTCATCAATGCTGTCGGCAAGTCGGGAGGAGCGAAGTATCACGGATCGCTCTACACCTACGCGCGCACCTCGCAGCTGAACTCGAATGACTGGATCGCCAACTACACCGGCCAGGGCAGGCCAGACGACCGCTATGTCTATCCGGGATTCACGTTCGGTGGTCCGGTAATTCCCGGCGGCCATCACAACGCCCTCACGTTCTTCGTCGGCGCCGAAGACTACGCTCAGCGCAACGTGTACGCCTATGGCAGCGCCTCGGCTGCGACCCTAACGGCCCTTGTGCCGACCGCTGGAATGCGTGCCGGCGACTTCAGCGCGACCCAGCTTCAGCAATATCTTGGATCCGCCTACCAGATCGACCCTTCAGGTGGTGCCTGCGCGCTGCTCCAGTCCGACGGAACGTACTCCACGGCCGGATATATCCCGGACGCGAACATCTGCCGCGTTCCCGTAACCGCGCCTAACGGAACAGCCCTTACCAACGGCAACATCAGTGCGTACCTCGATCCGCTGAGCAAGATCATCCTGAACGAGATGCCCTTGCCCAACACCACGCCGACCGGCGCCAGCCCGTATAACTGGATCACCACGAACCTTGTTAATAACAACCTGTGGCAGGCTCACGGCCGCGTGGACTTCAATCCGAACGACAGGAACAAGTTCTTCGCCAACTATGGAATCGAGAAGGGCGCGTCCGGTGTTCCGCAGAACGAGTACTACTCGCCGCGCGGTCCAATGGGAGGCATCAACATTCCCGGCGGCGGCCTCGTCAGCACGATCGACTCGCATCTCGCCAGCCTCGACTACACCCACATCTTCAGCGCGAGCCTCACCAACGAGTTTTACGCCGCAGGAGCGTACTTCTCGCAGGATTTCGTCGCGAAAACTCCGTCTGCCATCGCGAACAATCCCTATCAGGGCGTCTTCGCGAACGGAAGCACCGTGCAACCCACGCTTTCCGACTACGGCAATGATGGTCTGCCGCTTCTCCTCACGCCGGATACCACCTTCGGCGGCATCTTTGCCAAAAAGCAGGTGCGAATCGCGGGCGACAACCTGACCAAGGTTCTCGGCCGGCACACGGTTCGCGTCGGCATCTTCTATCAATGGGACAGCAATCCACAGGTATCTCCGTTCGTGAACACGAATGGATCGATCGCCCAGTACTACATCGGCGAAACCTTCAACGATCCCGTCCAAGGCCTGATTCACTCCACCGGTCCGGTGGGCAGTGGCAACGGCGGTAACTTCCTGGCTGACTTCGGTGAGGGCCAGATCTTCAACTACAACCAGGAAAACCTGATGCCTGAGCCGAACCTGTACTTCTGGAACTTGGCCGAATACGCCGAGGACCATTGGCGTGCAACTTCGCGCCTCTCGCTCGACCTGGGCGTGCGGTTCGAGCACATGACGCCATGGCAGGACTCTCACAACATCGGTGTAGCAACCTTTACGCCTGCCGCCTACGCCGCTGGAACCAATCCTCTGCTGCCCGGTATCCAGTGGCATGCGATCGATCCATCTCTTCCCGTCGGTGGGCGCCCCACGCGCTGGGGCTTCCTTGAACCTCGCGTCGGCTTTGCCTGGGACACCACAGGACAGGGCGTCACTGTCGTTCGTGGAGGCTTCGGTATCTATCGCGCACACGACGCCTATAACGACGCCGCAGACCAGCAGGAGACCACTCTCGGCCTTCGCTCTTACACGGTCAACGGTCCTCTGCTCTTGTCCTCAGTCAGTTCCTATCAGTCGAAGGTGCCGGCGAACAGCTTTTCGCCTGATTCCAACGTGTATGCCTTCGATCCGAACGACGATGAGGAGCCGCGCGTCCGCACCTACAACCTGGCAATCGATCAGCGGATCCCCGGCAACATGCTGCTCGAGATCGCCTACGTCGGCAACAGCAGCGACAAGCTGCTGAACGATGGTTCCACCCAGAACACAACGCTGGACAACATTAACTCGCTTCCAATCGGCGCTCTGTTTGGTCCGCAACCGGACTCGCGTACCGACACTGCCAGCACCGCCGGTACGGTGTTTCCAATCTTCGCGCCGCCCAATCAAACCGCTATCGTCGCAGTCAGCGGGATGACGCAGGCTCAGATCGACAGCTACAAGAAGTACCCGCTGTACAACCACCTATACGTTCCTCAGCACAACACCTACGCCAACTACAACGGCCTGCAGGTTGCACTGGCGCGTCAGGCCGGCCACGCACACTTCAACGTCAACTACACCTGGTCGAAAGCGCTGGGCATCCTCGGCATGGGCGGCTCCAGCACCTACAGCTACCCCGGCGATGCATTCAACTATCGCAACGACTACAACATGATGCCGTTCGACCGGCGCCACATCTTCAACGCGTCCTACTCGTATGAAGTGGGCCGCGTGGTGCAGAACAAATGGGTCGGCGGATTCACCAACGGCTGGCTGCTCTCCGGAATCAGCACCTTCCAGAGCGGCGCGAACCTGCAGTCGATCATGAATTCCGACTTCTCACTCGGCGGATCGATCACGGTTCCCGTCGGTGCAGTCGCCTCGGTCGACGGCAACACCAGCACCTGCGCGACGACCAGTGGCACAGGCACTTGCCAGCTCTCTCTCAGCAACCAGAACATCCTCGGAACCCCGGACGTGAACCTGCAACCTACCGTTGTGGCGTTCCCGAACGCAACCAATCGAGGTGCGCAACAGTACATCAACGCCTCCGCGTTTTCTCTGCCAACGCTCGGCACCAACGGACCGTACAAGTTCGGCTATCTTCCCGGGCCGGGCTTCTTTGACACGGACCTGACGGCAGCGAAGACCTTCAGGCTAACGGAGCGCACAACCATGCAACTGCGAGTGGCAGCGTTCAACTTCATCAATCATGCGAACGACGCCTTCGCCAATGGCATCAACACCACCGCGTACACCATGAACTTCAACGAGACAGTTCAAACCTCCAACGTCAATGAGGCGCTGGCCAGTGCCAACGCCAATGCCAACCCGGCCTTCGGCTACGCCAACGTGAAAGAAGGCCGTCGCATCATGGAGCTCGGTCTGCGGTTCGACTTCTAACAATCCAACCCGATGGCGTGCGGAGCTTTTTGTTCCGCACGCCATTTTTGCTTTAACCGCGCTCCATCGTTTGGCGCGCCGCTTCCAAATCCTGCTCGGTATCGATGTCCAGCTCAAGCCCCGGAGCAGAGATCGAGTGTGCGTTCCGCAGCAGCGCACGAGCGCCGGTGTCACCGCGGAGTTCCAACAGCACGCTAAACGAACTCGCCGGGAAATAAGCTGGAACGCCGGCAATCCCTGCATACGCCGAACCAGTGATTCGTTCCTCGTCCTCCACGAGACGACGCAGATGACCAGCCTCGATTCCCGGCTGATCACAGGTCATCAGGACGATCCCGGCCACGCCGTGCTGCGCTGCTGCAAGCACTCCGCAGCGAATCGAGGAAGCAATCCCTTCATCCGCATCGTGGTTGATAACAACCACCGCGCCTTTGAAAGCCGCGACATCCGCGAGCTCCGCGCCCTGACGCGCGACGACAATAACCGGCTTGAATAACGCCTCGTCTGCGATGCGGATCGCACGCTCCACCAGCGTCTCTCCGCCGAGCACTATGTTCTGCTTTGGCCGGCCAAGCCGCGTCGACGCGCCAGCAGCAAGGATGACAGCCGCGATGTTCACAACGCGCATTCAACATAGCGGGACGACCCACCCCGCGCGATCTGCTCCGCGAT
>DASYBN010000470.1:0-4294 GCA_036500785.1 Acidobacteriaceae bacterium | reverse complement strand
GCAGCGCATCGGGGCTGGCGACGAACACGACATCGATCGCGGATGCGGCACACAGCTCTTCCGGGGAATCGAAGACGTGCGCGATATGGAAGTGCTGGGCGTTTTCGCGGGCGCGCTCCTGATTGCGGCGCCAGATGCCGGCGAGCTGCGAGTTCTGCGCGTGCTCGAAGGCCGGCGCGAGGCGGCGCTCCCCGTGATGGCCGAAGCCCAGAATCCCGTAACGCACCATGCTGCTGCTCATGTTAGTGTGGGCGAACCTTTAAGGCAAAAACAGGATTATCGTGGGCGGTCGAATGCCGCCGCGTAGGCTTTCTCTTGAAAAAAAGCCTGATGAGATTTGGCTTCAGCCCACACCCGTCCTGCTTTGACTTGGTGGCGGTCATTAGTGCCGGTTGAGATCGTTGCGATAGACCACGCCGCTCTTCATTACGAAGACAGGATGCTGCAGCACGGTGATGTCCTGGAGCGGATTGCCCTGGACCGCGACGGCGTCCGCCCACTTGCCGGCATCGAGCGAGCCGACGCGATCGCTCCATCCCATCAGGTCGGCGGCATTCACGGTACCGGTGCGGAGCGCGTCGATGGGTGTCATCCCAAAGTCGCGTACGTAGACCTCGAACTCGTGTGCGTTCAGCCCGTGCGGATAGACAGCGGCATCCGTGCCCATGGCTACCTTCACGCCTTCGGCGATGGCATGCTTCGCATTGACTTTTTCGACGGCGCTGACGTCGCGCATTTTCTGTTGCGAGAACGCGGGCAGATGTCCGTTCTCGCGCACCCAGTCGATGAGGTAGGCGGTGGGGACGAAGTAGGTGCCGTGGGCCTTCATCATCTTGATGTCTTCGTCGTTCATGTAGGTACCGTGCTCGATGGAGTCGACGCCGGCCTCGCTCGCCCAGAGGATGCCCTGTGCGCCATGCGCGTGAGCAGCCACCTTGCGCCCCAGGCGATGCGCATCGGCGACGATGGCCTGCATCTCTTCGAGGGTGTACTGGCTGGCCTGGGGATCGTCGCCCTTCGAGAGCACACCACCGGTGGCGCCGATCTTGATCAGGTCCGCGCCATACTTGATGTTCCGGCGCACCATGTGCTGCACGGCCGGGATGCCGTCGGCTACGCCGTCGCCGACGTCATGGTAGGACTCGGGCAGCAGGTTGTTGTCCATGTGGCCGCCGGTGATGCCGAGCGCCGGTCCGCTGACCTGCATGTGCGGTCCCTCGATGAGCCCTTCGTTGATGGCGTCGCGCAAGTCGACATCGGCAAAGCCATCGGCGCCGACGTTGCGCACGGTGGTGATGCCGGCTTCGAGCGTCACCTTCGCGTTGCGCGCGCCGATGAGTGCGCTCTTGGCGACGGTCGTCGAGAGCTCGTGGTACGGATCGAAGTTGGTGTCGCTGGTGAGGTGCGTATGGACATCGATCATGCCAGGAAGCAGCGTGGCATTGCCCAGGTCGATCACGGTGTCGCCCGGTTGTGCCTGGACCTGCGAGGTGGGTTCCACGGCAACGATGCGATCGCCGGAGACGACGAGCGTTTGCGCGTCGAGCAGGCGGCCGGCGTGGACATCCACCAGATGCGCGGTACGCACCAGCGTGCGCGGGGGCTGCGGCTGAGCGGAGCAGATAGCGGGGAGGACGAGGATAGAGACCGCGAGCAGCCAGGACGAGCGGTGGGGCAAGCTTAGCCTCCGGAAAAAAGAGTGGCCTAGTGTAGCAAGGATTTAGAACGCCACGGGATCTTCAGGGCTACTGCGCGCCCTTCTTGAATATTTCCTCGGCGTAGTAGTTCTCGACGTGCGCCTGGTCGCGCAGCATTTCGTCATATGCATTGCGTAGGAGCTGCGCGCGGCTGTCTCGCAATTGACCGCGAATGGTCTGCTGCACGCGAGGGTCGTTCAGTTCGTACTGGCCGGCAGCTTCCTTGTCGAGGAGCTTGTAGATGGCGTAACCGTTCACCTTGTGGCTCTGGTCGTAGATGGGCATCGCGTCGGTGATCTGGCCGGGCCGGAGCTTAGCGATGGCCGCGAAGACGGTGCTGTCCTGCCTTAGCTGCGATTCGGTGAGCCGACCCATGTCGCCGCCGCTGCTGGCGGTTGACGCCTGTTCGCTGAACTGCGAGGCCAGGGCTCCGAAGTCGTCGCCGCTTTCCAGCCGGATATGCAGCGCCTCGATCTTCTTCTTCGCCTCTGCGTCGGTGTTGCTCCTGGCTGCCTGCATACTGGCGGGCTGCTGCGCCGGAACGGAGGAGACGACGATCTCCGCCAGATGGTACTCAGGCTCGACCAGGTTGAAGAGCGACTTGTTCGCGTTGTAGTACTCGGTGATATCCGCGTCCGTGATATTGATCTTCGAATTGATTTCCTTATTCATCAATTTTTCCGTAGTCAGGCCGCGCCGGATCTCGCGCTTCAGATCGTCCAGCGTCATGTTTTTAGCCTGGAGCTGACGGTTGAACTCCTCCTGGGTGAAAGGAGCCTTGATTTCAGCGACCTTGGCCTCGACCTCCTCGTCGGTAGCGACCAGGTTGAGCTTGGCGGCGCGCTGCTGCTTGATGTCGTCATCGATGAGGTTGCGCAGGATCTCGAGGTGAGCGATCTGAGACTGGATCGGCGAAGGCTGCTGGTGGTTGTTCCCAACATTGTTGCGGTAGTAACGCTCGAGCGTCGCCTGGTCGATGGGATGCCCGTTGACGGTGGCTACGACGTTCGGCTGACGCGGGCGGTTGCAGCCTGTCGCCAAGGCCAGGCAGACGAGTCCCAGTGGGAGACCGCCGGTGAGCCAGGTGAAACGATGAAGCGGGGAGGGAACGACATGGGTAGATGCAGTGGGCGGCACTTCTGGCACTCTGTCTCCTTCGAGAGGCGGCCGGACGCGGAACGCATCTCGCCGGCCCGGGTGGTGGCCACGCGCCGGCTCACAAAGCTTATCGTATCTTCCCGCAGGGGAAGCACCGGGGCCGGACATCCGCCCGGACATCCATCCCGACATCAGCATACTGGCCTATGCGTCTGTCCGCGGTTCTAGACACTATCGGGAGGGCGCCGGGGTCTGGGCTGCCGGGATTGCCGGGGGCGTTGCGTCCGTCCGTTCGGGCGGGGTGATGCCGTCGGCCTTCAATGCGCGATCGATGGCGTCCCACACGGCGGAGGTCGGCTGTGCGCCGGGGGCGACGCGTTCGCCGTCAACAAAGAGCTGCGGGGTGCCATCGATGCCGAGCTTCTCTCCTTCGCGCATGGAGCTGCGAATGCTGGATTCGTCCTGCTTGGCTATGCAGGCATCGAGCTTCGAGTCGTTGACGGTGGCCTTCTTGCCGATGGCGCGCGCCTGCTCGTCCAGCGTGGCGAAGGATTGCTTTACATTGTCGTGGTTGCCGTCGATGTCGTGGCCGTGGCTGTGGGTGTAATCCACGAACTGCCAGTAGGCGTCGCCATTCTGATCGGCGAGGCAGTTGGCATCGATGGCGGCATGCATCGCCCAGGGATGAATTTCGACCAGCGGATAGTCTTTGTAGACGAAGCGGACCAGGCCCTTATAGTGGTCGACCGTCGTCGGAAAAAGTTCTTCGTGCATGCGGGCGCAGTAGGGACATTCAAGGTCGTCGTAGTTGACGACCGTGACCTTGGCCTCTGGGTTGCCGCGCATCGGGCGGTGGTCGAGCGAGTAGATAGATTGTGGGTCTTTGCTGATGTCGAACTTCTCAAGGCGCGCCAGGGTGTTTCCGTCCTTGGAGAGCAGGAAGGTGACAGTGGTCTGTTTGCCGTTGTGGGAGAAGGTGACGGGCAGGTTGTCAAATCCCGGAATGTCGCTCTTCGTCTTGCCGCCCAGGGAGACGTCGTAATTTGACGGGACATTGAACTGTGAGCGCACCAGCACCTCGATGCGGCGCTCTACCGACGCGTTGGGTGGAGGGGTCTGGGCCCGGCAGCCGAGGGTGACGATTGCGGCCAGCGCACAGGTGAGGACAAGTTGGGTACGGAACAAACAAACCGCCTTTCATAACCGTTTTCACAAACACGGTGTTCTGACACGCATCCGAGAGGAGCAGCTTTTCTTAACGGAAAAGCTGCGTCAGCAGCCCCCGCGAGCCAGCATCCTTTGTGAAAACGGTCAGGACGACGAGCACCTCCATTATCGCAGGGCGCGGAGGGCGGGGGCGAATGGCACTTTTGGGCGGCTGGTCCGTGCATATGCACCGGGGCCTAGACACTGGGCCTTTGCACCGCCTAGTAGATCAATTGGGAGCGGTTGATGTTGCCGGCCGTGCCGATGCCGGCGAGGGTGAAGTTGAAGCTCTC
>DASYBN010000469.1:0-2679 GCA_036500785.1 Acidobacteriaceae bacterium | reverse complement strand
ATTGGAGACTAGAGAACCGAAATTAGCCCGGCGACGGCGGTCGCGTCAAGCTTTCCGTCGCTTGTCCGATCCGATTCGCCGCAAGCGATATCCTTGATCAGCAGCATGGGACGAAACCTTTATATTCTCGCCGCGACGTTAGGCGTGCTCGCCGTGATCTCCTTCGCGCTCTCCTTCACGAACGTCGCGCAGGTCCCGGGCTCGCCGGGCGATGTCCGCCTGTGGCGGACCACCTCCGTCGCGCTGGTGTTCATTGCGCTGGTGGTCGCGCTGGCCGGCATCCTGTCGCAGCTGTTCGAGCAGGCGGAGCGCCGGGCGTCCGAGAATCGACTGGAACGCCGCCGCCGCCGGCGGCCGTAGAGTCCGTGTAAGGGCCTTAGCCCATGGATGTGCGGCTAGAATCGATCCAGCCGCTCTCCGCGAGCGCGCGAATGGAGCTTTCAGGATGTTCGAGGTTACCGTCCAGGCCAGTTTTTCTTCAGGCCACTACCTCCGCGACTATCACGGCAAGTGCGAGAACCCGCACGGCCACAACTATCGCGTCCTGGTGACCCTCGCGGGCGAAGAGCTGGAACCTAACGGGCTTCTGCTCGACTTCAAGCTCCTGAAGCAGGTCCTCCGGCCCACGATTCAGTACCTCGATCACAACATGATCAACGAGCTTGAACCCTTCACGACGCTGAACCCCTCGGCCGAGAACATCGCCAAATTTTTCTTTGACCGTACCGGCGATGAGCTGCAGCGGATTACCAGCGGCCGCGTCCGGGTGAAGGACTGCACCCTTTACGAGACCGACACGAGCTTCGCGCGGTATTACGAGTAGCCGCTACAATCGACGCAGGGCTTCGGCCCGCCACTTCTTTCCTAAAGGCCTCGCCATGATCGCCTACCTCGTCCTCGTCCTCGCCGCGCTCAGCCGCCTGGTTCCGCACGCGCTTCACGGCACCGGCATGAACTTCACGGCGGTCGGCGCCGGTCTGCTCTTTTTCGGCTCGCGCCGCTCGCGCTGGCAGGCTGTAGCTGCCGTCGCGATTCTCGCGACTACGGATTTCTTCTTGACGCACTACGTGTATGGATATCCGTTTGTGGTGAAGGGCTATCTGGTCACGTGGGCGTGGTATGCGGGGGTCTGCATCCTGGCAAGCGGTCTGCTGCGCAAGGTGACGGTGCTGCGCGTCGCCGCGGGTGTCGTCGCGTCGGCGACGAGCTTCTTCCTGCTCAGCAATCTGGTGGTTTGGGTGGGCAGCGGCATGTACGCGCACAGCGCTGCCGGTCTTGCGAGCTGCTTCTACCTTGCGCTGCCGTTCTATGCCAATGACCTGGTCTCGACGTCGCTGCTGTCGGCGGTTCTGTTCGGATTGCCGGTGCTTGCCGGGAAGCTGACCGAGGCGATGCACGCGGCGCATGACAACCAGCCGCTGACGTAGTAGCGTTACGCGGCGGAGCGATCAGTCGCCGGAGCTGGCCTGATCGCGGCGGCGCATCCGGGGATGCAGTTCAGTCTGCGGATCGCCGGCGTCCTCCGCCTCTTCCAATGGAAGTTTGAGGCCGCGACGGCGGTCGAAGACCCTGCGCACGATGTACAGAGCGATCAGGAAGAGCGCGCCGACGATGATGCCCGTCGTGAGAGCGGCGTGCGTATGGAACGCCTCCCGGAAGTCGTGGAAGAGCTTCGGGCCGAACCAGATGTACAGCAATGAGCAGACCACGAACTGGATCAGCTTGCCGCAGAAGAGCGCCAGCATGAATAGCAGTGGCTTCATCTCGAAGACGCCCGCTGCAAACTCGAACAGCTTGAGCGGAAACGGCGGCGGGCACATGGCGGGGATCATCATTGCCAGGAACTCCTGGTTCTCGAAGCGGTCCCGAATGCGCTCGTAGCGCTGGCGGTTAATGCGCTTGAGGAGGAAGAGTTCGCCGCCGGCGCGACCGATGAAGAAGGGAACGAGCGATCCGATGGCCGAAGCGGCGGCGGCGATCAGGCAGTAGATGAAAAACTTGCTGTGGTTTGTGGCGACGTAACCGATGACCACGCCGTCCATGGATACGGGGATCGGAATCAGGGCGGAGTCGATGAACGCCAGGCCGCCGACTCCCCAGACGCCCAGCGGCTTCATCACCGCGAAGAGCATCGCTGAGAACTTATGCAGCAGCGCTATCGGTCCGATCTTCACAAACACCCATTCTACTGTTTCGGGGAGGTCTGGCTCGCCGACGTTAGATCTTCAAGCCGTCTAGTTTCGATGCTCGGTGTGGCCAGCCAGCAACTCGAGCGCGTGGGGGAGCAGCGGAAGGATGGATCGTAATCCGTTCTCGGCGCCTGCGGGGCTTCCCGGCAGGTTCACGATCAGCGTGCGACCGGCGATGCCGCAGACGCCGCGACCGAGCGCCGCAAAGGGCGTCTGCTCAGAGCCGTGCAGGCGAATCTGATCTGCGATGCCGGGAACGAGGCGGTCGCAGACGGCGAGCGTCGCTTCCGGGGTAATATCGCGCTCCGCCAGACCGGTTCCGCCGGTGGTGAGTACGAGATCGGCACGTTGTGCGGCCTCTTTCAGTGCGGAGGCGAGGAGACTTTGGTCGTCGGCGACGACCGTCGAATCAGGTACTTGCGCACCGGCTTCGCGCAACAGCCGGACGAGGAGTGGGCCGGAGAGGTCCAGCTGGAGGCCCGCGGCGCAG
>DASYBN010000468.1:0-12596 GCA_036500785.1 Acidobacteriaceae bacterium | reverse complement strand
TCTTCGTTGGGCGGCGGAACCTTCACTGCCTGGAAGCGGCGCTCCAGCGAGCGGTCCTTCTCGATCGACTTGCGATATTCAGCGGGCGTGGTGGCGCCGATGCACTGGATCTCGCCGCGCGACAGAGCAGGCTTGAGGATGTTGGCCGCGTCGAGCGACCCTTCGGCCGATCCCGCGCCGACAAGCGTATGCAGCTCATCGATGAAGACGATGGAGTTCTGCGACTCCATCAACTCCTTCATGATGGTCTTCAACCGCTCCTCGAACTGGCCGCGATACTTGGTGCCCGCAACGATCAGCGAGAGATCGAGCGAAAGCACGCGCTTGTCGGCGAGGAAGCTCGGGACTTCGCCGTCGGCGATCTTCTGCGCGAGCCCTTCGACGATGGCGGTCTTGCCGACGCCCGGCTCACCAATAAGGACGGGATTGTTCTTGGTGCGGCGGCAGAGGATCTGGATGACGCGTTCGACCTCGAAGTCGCGCCCGACCAGCGGATCGAGGCTCTGCTCGCTCGCTGCCTGGGTGAGGTCGCGCGAGAACTCCGCGAGCATCGACTGTTCCTGCTGCTGGCGCTGCTGCTTGCCGCCGGCTGCCGCAGGCTTTTCCTGCGTGGTGCGCTGGAGCTCTTCGCGAATGGCCGGAAGTCGCAGCCCGCGCTCCATGAGGATCTCGGCGGCGAAGCATTTCTCTTCGCGCAGCAAACCGAGAAGCAGATGTTCTGTTCCGATGTGTTTGTGGCTGAGCCGCTCGGCCTCTTCGGCCGCGTAGGCGAGCACGTGCTTGCACTCGTTGGAGAGCGGAAGATCGACAGAGGTCGAAACCTTCTCGCGCACGGTTGTGTGCTGTTCAATCTGTTTACGAATGGACTCGACTGAGGCGTGCGAGCGAAGGAAGCGGTTGGTAAGTGCCTTATCTTCGCGCAGCAGCCCTAGCAGGAGATGTTCCGTCTCAATGTACGGCGAGCCGAACTGGCTGGCCTCGTAGCGCGCGAAGAAAATCACGCGCCGCGCTTTCTCGGTATAGCGTTCGAACATGCTCCCCCTTCGAACTGCGCTCCCCGGGCGAGGGAGCGCCTCTGGACCGTGGCCTACGCCGCGTTGGTCTGCGGCGCTAAAGAAGCTGAGTGCCGAAAGGCAGCCAGGAGTAGTGCCCCCAGTGTAGCTGCAAGAGTACGGTCCAGTGACCTCCCACAAACGTACAAGGAGCCTTAAATTGGACGCATTTGTGGGAAAACGGATGCAAACCGCGCCTACAGAGGTGTTAGCTGGCCGTTGCTCAGTCGTAGGATGCGGTCGCAGCGGCGCGCGAACTCCGTGTTGTGCGTGACAATCACGCTCGTCAGGCCGTGCTCACGATGCAGCTGCTGGAGCAGCGCGAACACGCGGTCTGCGGTTGCGCCGTCGAGGTCGCCGGTGGGCTCATCCGCAAGCAGCACCTTGGGTTGCGTGACCAGCGCGCGGGCGATGGAGACGCGCTGCTGCTCGCCGCCGGAGAGCTCGCCGGAGCGGTTTGCGGCGCGTCCAGCGAGGCCGACGCGCTCGAGCCACGCCGCTCCCTGCTGCATCGCCTCAGCGCGTGCGATGCCCCGCGCCAGCAACGGCAATGCGACGTTCTCCTGCGCCGTGAACTCGGGCAGAAGGTAGTGAAACTGCCAAACGTACCCAACTTCGCGGTTACGGAAGACGGATGCGGCAGCCTTCGAGAGCGCGGTGACATGCGTGAAACCGCACCACACCTCGCCGGCGGTCGGCGTGTCGAGCGCAGCGAGGATGTGCAGAAGCGTACTTTTGCCCGCACCCGATTCGCCGACGATCGCGACCATCTCTCCTTCGGCAACGTGCAGGTTGAGGTCGCGAAAGAGCTCGAGGTCGGGTGCGCCGGGGGCGACTGCCGGATAGACCTTGGAGAGCGCAATCGCGCAGAGCAGATCGTCGCAGGCTTTCATGCGGTTGGCGCGGCGTTTGCGGCTGGAGCTTCACGCGGCCGAAGATTCGGATTCCATTCAGTGCGGAAGGCGATGGCGATGCGGTTCCACGCGTTGATGGTCGCGATCGCGAAGGTCAGGTCCACGAGATCCTTGTCGTGAAAGAACTCGCTGACCGCGGCGTAAGCCTCGTCGGATGCGTGGCCCTGTTGAATGTTGGTGAGCTCTTCGGTCCAGGCGAGTGCCGCACGCTCGCGCGGAGTGAAGGCATCGGACTCGCGCCAGTTCGCGACGGCATTGATGCGCGAGTCAGGTTCGTTCGCTTGCTTGAGCTCATGCGTGTGCATGCCGATGCAGAAGTGGCAGCCGTTCAACTGCGACGCGCGGAGATCGACGAGCTCGATGAGCGTGTGGTCCAGAGACGTTGCGGTTCGCAGATACTTACCGACAGAGACGAGAGCGTGGTAGGCGTCGGGCGCGAGCTTGGGGTAGGGAAGACGCGGCATGGAAGACCTCGACAGCAGAATACTTCTACTCGTAGCGCAAGGCTTCGGCCGGAAGAATACTCGCCGCCGAATGCGATGGATAGAGCGTCGCCAGCAGCGACAGCCCGAGCGACACGGCGAGCACGATCAGCGCGTCGGTGAAGCGCGGAGCAAAGGGAAGATAGCTGATCGAGTAGACGCTGGGATCGAGCGGAATGAAACGGAAGTGCGCGCCGACCAGACTGCCGGTGTATCCGAGGATGAGGCCGAGCAGGCTGCCGATGACGGAGATCAGCAGGCCCTCGAGCAGGAAGATACGCCGGACCTGCGCGCTGGAGACACCGAAGCTCATCAGCACAGCAATGTCGCGTGATTTTTCCATGACCATCATGGTGAGCGCGATGAGAATGTTGAGCGCGGCGACGACCACGATGAGCGCGAGGATGATGAAGGTGACGACCTGCTCCAGCTTGAGTGCGCGGAACAGTTCGCGATTCTGATCGATCCACGTCGTCGTCTGATATCCCGGGCCAGCGGCAAATTCGAGCTGCTTGGCGACGTCGGGCGCGCGGTAAAGGTCGTCGAGACGGAAGCTGAGGACGGAGATGAGGTCGGGCTCGGAGAACAGGTGTTGCGCGTCCGCGAGCCGCATGAACGCGTAGGCGGAGTCGTACTGGAAGAAGCCGGAGTTGAAGATGCCGGCGACGCGGAAGCGTTCGTAACGCGGAACAAGCCCAAGCGGGGTGAGCTCGCCCTGTGGGCTCGTGACGAGAACGGTGTCGCCAACGCCGGCGCCGAGAGTCAGGGCGAGATCGCTGCCGAGCACGATCGGCGGCTGCTGAACCCACGTCTCAGAATCGAGACTCGACGCACCCGGGTTGGTCGCCGGATTGAGGTCGGTGTAGGAGCCCTGCTTGACGGCCTGCAGCAGATTGCCGACGCGGAGCTCGTCTGCGGGGAGAATGCCCTTGATCAGCGCGCCGCCGGAGCGCGCGCCGCGGGAGATGAGCACCTGTCCGTACAGGCCGGGCGCGACGGCGACGACGTGCGGCTCGTCCGCAAGCCGCTCCATGAGCGGGCGCCAGTTGCGGATGCCATCGCCCGCGGTGCGCATCAGCTCGACGTGGGCAAGCGCGCCGACGAGCCGTTGCTGCAGATCCCGCCGCATGCCGTTGGTGATCGCCAGCGCGATGATCAGCGCGGCAACTCCGGCAGCAATCCCGAGCACTGAGATCGCAGTGACCACGCCGACCACCGCGTGTCCGCGGGCGCCCGCCTGACGGCGACGGGCGCGGAGATAACGGGCCGCAATGAAGAGCTCGAAACGCATGGAGGACAGGATAGCGGGTTAGGGGTTTGGTCAGTTCGCGGACGCGGTTGCAGTCTTGCCCAGGACGCCCGGGTCGAGGCCCAAGAAATGATTCAGGCAAGGAACGGCTTGCGAGGACTCCTTGCGCGCGCAGCTTTGCAGTTGGGCGACTCGCTTCTGGTAGAGATCGCGTATGCAGCCGCGTGCGATGGGCGCGGGGATTCCACCGATAACTCCGAGAGGACAGGAGCGCGCGACGAAGTTGTGCCACCGCTGCTGGCTGGATGCAAGCGGTACGTGCTGCGTGGGCGGCAGCAGGTCATAGGTGTCGTGATAAACGGCCGCCAGTTTGAGATCAAGCTGGCCGAGATCGGAGTCATCGCAGACGACGAATTCAACACCGTCGGAAGGTTTCTCGCAATCAAAGCTGGCGAGCGGGGTGTAGACGGGTGCGGCCGTCCATGATCTGGACGACTCGAGAATGCAGGCAAGAATACTCTGTGGATCGGGGCCGTCGGGTTCGCAGTCGTCCAGGGCAGTGAACCGTAGTTCGAATTCGTTTCGCGCGCAGTTGATCGACCGGTCGGATGCAGAGGACAGGTTGAGACCGCATTTTTGTGGAACCATCGCGAGCCAGTCCTTCTCGTCTTGGATCAAAGCCGGACGGTCTGCCAGGGGGATGCTCTTGAGAACACCGTCGTACACACGCGACAGCACGATCTCCGCGTGCCCGAGGGCAGTGTGCGAGCAGGTTGCGCGCTGGAGAGGACTATTTGCGGCCGAACAGTCGAAGCTTGCGCGCAGTGGCTGGTCGTGCGCATTCTCGGGGTGAGCATCGTACTGGGCAGCGACGTCCACCTGACACATCGCTGCTTCGGACATGGCGAGGGTGCCGTCTGCGCGCGACTCTTCGTAAGCGCAGAGTTGCATCTCTTCGATGTAGCGCTCCTCGGCTGGCCTGGGGAGCTTGGACAGAAAACTCTTTTCGCATTTGGAGATCACGACCGGAGCGAACTGTGTATCGGCGCTCGAGCCCCATTCGCAGCGATGCAGTTGATCCACGGCAGCATGACAAGAGGAAGCGCTGTGCAGCGCGGTCAATAGGTCGTTGAATGCGTTATCCCCACCGAATGCGCACTCGTCCTGAGCGCTCAGAGCCGCCGTGCCGCATGCGACGAGAAGGACGAGGAAAACCAGCCAACGCATTTTGACGTTGTGCGCCAATGCCAACTGAGCATACCGCAAGGCGCAGACGACCACGTGCTATGGCTCGCCGAGCCAAACGCAGACAACATGACGCAATGACATTCCACGCTTACGGCGTAAGCACAGCCCGATACCGCACCTGGTTTTTCTTAACCCGCGCGACGGCGGTGTTCGCATCCTTCATGGCGAAGCGCTCGGTAACGGCTTTGATATTGTGGCGGGCGGCAACGTCGAGCATCTCGCGGATGTCGCGTGGGCTGCCGATGTTGGAGCCCGCAACGGCACGCTGGCCGCCGATGAGACTGGCTCCCGAAATCTGCAGCGGTGACGGTCCCGAGCCAAGGATCACGAGCGTGCCGCGCGGGCGGAGCGCGTCGATGAAGGAATGCAGATCCTGGTCGCCGGAGACGGTCGAAAGGATGAGGTCGAAGGACCGGGCGAGCTTTTTCACCCCGGCCGTCTCACGGGTGTTCACGAAGGCGTGGGCGCCGAGCGAGAGGGCTTCCTCTTCCTTCTCTTTCGAGGAGGAGAACGCTGTCACTTCGCTGCCGAAGGCGCGGGCAAACTGGAGAGCCAGGTGCCCGAGGCCACCGATGCCGATGACGCCGATCCGAGAGGCGGGATGCGCGTTGTGGTTGCGCAGCGGAGCGTACACGGTCACGCCGCCGCAGAGCAGCGGAGCGGCGGAGACGCTGTCCAGCGCTTCGGGGACGGGGATGACGAAGCGGCTGTTGACGCGGACGGATTCCGCGAAGCCTCCATGACGGCCCACGCAGGTGGGAACGGCACGAGCGCAGAGGTGCTCGTCGCCGGCACGGCACCACTCGCAGATGTGGCACGAGTCGGCCTGCCAGCCGATGCCGACGCGCTGACCCAGAGTGTGCCCGTGGACGGCGGAGCCCAGCGCAGTGACGGTGCCGATGATCTCGTGGCCGGGAACCAGCGGGTAACGCGAGATGCCCCAGTCGTTATCGATGAGGTGGACGTCGGAGTGGCAGACGCCGCAGTGCGACACGCGGACCTCGACGTCGTACGGCCGAAGCTCGCCAGGGGAGTAACGGAAGGGAAGGAGTTGGGCTCCGGCGGCGTGCGCCGCGAAAGCCTGGATGTCCGACATGGTGATGCATCTCCGAAGAGGGCCGTGACGAGCATGAGCCGAGTGCTTAGAGCTTATACCAGAGCGGGTTGTGGGTTCGCGAGCCGCTGCTCGATGTGATGACGATTCGCGGTTGGTCTGCTCTGTGGAATTTTTACGGATTCGGTGAGTTGTGGGATAATCGAGGAGCGCCTCTGGTCGGGACGATCCCCCACCGATCGTTTCCCTTGATAGGAGGCGCGCGATGTACGCGAATGGACCGCTGGCACCCCCCAGCGGTCCTTCGTGCGTCTGGGCCATCGTGGCGGCCGCCGGCGGGTCCTGCATTCGCCCGAAACCGGCGTGCGGGCGGCTCGTCTTAAGGAATAGATACGGCGTACAACAGAGGTACACAATCAATCCCGGGTCCCCGCGAGGGCGTTGGAGCAGCAGCGATGAAGAGCGTTGGGTTGTCGGTGGTCGGTCTGGTAGCGATGCTGGTGTGGGGGAGCGCTGTGCCCTTGGGAGCGCAGACTGCGCCCCAGCAGAATCCGCCCGCGCAGCAGCAGACGCCGCCCCCTTCCGCCGACGACAGCGGTCCCGTGACAGGCAGCGACGGCATTGTGCTGCCGAAGAAGAAGGAAGAGGACACGCCGACGCCGGCTCCTGCGGAAGAGAAGATCAAGAACCCTGACAACGAGACCTTCTCGATGCGCGTGGACGTTCCGATGGTCAACCTGGACGTGAACGTTCTGCTGGATAAGACACACCAGTTTGTACCCGGGCTCAAGGCGGACAACTTCCTGGTAGTGGAAGATGGCGTGGAACAGAAGGTGACGTCGCTGCGCCTGACCAAGACACCGATCACCGCGGTGATGCTGCTGGAGTTTGCAGCGAACTCCTACTGGTTCATCAACGATATGCAGAACGCGTCGGCCGCGTTCTTCCGCACATTGCAGCCGGACGACTACGTGGCTGTGGCGACCTATGACATGCGCACGCACATCCTGTGCGACTTCACGAATAACAAGGATACGATCGCCCAATCCCTGCAGAGCCTGATGATTCCCGGTTTCAGTGAGACGAACGAGTTTGATGCGCTCTACGAGATGCTCGACCGGTTGACCCGAGTGGAAGGCCGCAAGTACATCATCCTGATCTCCAGCGGGCGCGACACGATGTCGAGGCTGACGCTCGACCAGATGCTGGCGAAGATCAAAGCAACGCCGAACGTGACGATCTTCACGATCAGCACCGGCGGTATGCTGCGCGAGATGTCCGGCGGTGGCATGGGTATGGGCAGCGGCGCCCGGCACATGGACTATCTGCAGGCAGATAACGAGATGCGCACGTTCGCACAAATGACCGGCGGAATGTGGTTCGAGCCGATCTTCCAGGGCGCTCTGCCGGATGTGTTTTCGGAGATCAATGAGTCGATCCGCAATCAGTACGTGCTGACGTACCGGCCGACGAACCAGAAGAACGATGGCAGCTATCGGAAGGTGAAGGTCTACCTGGTGGACAACGAAGGCAAGCCTCTGAAGATGGCCGATGAGAAGGGCAAATCCGTGAAGTACTCGGTGATTGCGCGCGACGGGTACAAGGCGAAGCTGCCGGTGGAATAATGCGGTGCCGCTGATGGGGCTGTTCTTTGCGGTCGAAGCGGTGTAACATGTCGTACACCGACAGAAGAGGGCCGCGGATCGTCACAATCTATCTATTGGCGCGGCGACGCCCCTCGCCCGTTCGGCGGAGGTGGCTTATGCAGGGGAAGCTGCGTTTCTCAATGTTGCTTGCGGCGGCGAGTGTGTGGTGTGCGGGCGCCCGCGCCCAGATGATGGTGCACGCGGTAACCGGAGTCGTGAAGTCAATCAATAGCCCGAGCACGATGGAGGTCGCAGTCGAGGGCGGAACGACCAGCGAGTTCAACCTGTCGAATAAGAACGTCTCGCTCGACTTCGACAACAATCTGCGCGCGGATTCAGTGGACGCGAGCAAGTTCAACCATGTGGGCGACTTTGTCGTGGTCTATTACTACGGCTTTGACAGCGACCAGACCGCGGTTGCGGTAAAGGATCTCGGAGCCGGGCCCTACAAGAAGGTCGACGGCACGGTAGTGAACTTCGATAAGCATGACCGGACGATGACGATTAAAGACAGCGCCGGCAAGACCGAGCAGATTGCCCTGAGCGATCATCTGGTCGTAGATTCAGGGCTGAAGGTGCAGAGCGGACGCACGTACGATCCGGAGAAAGGCGCGCAGGTGCGGGTGACATACACAACTGCCGGCGCCAAAAATACTGCGGTCTTTTTGCGGAGCTGGGAGTAGAGGGCTCCAATCAGAGGGTCGCCGGACGGGGAACATTGGCGACGTCCTGTTCCGTTGCGCCAAGGACTGGCCGCTCCTTGTATTCGCTGAAAATCAACTCGTAAAGAACGCCACCGATAGCGCCGCCGATCAGCGGAGCAACCCAGAAAAGCCACAGCTGCCCGAGCGCCCATCCACCCACGAAGAGCGCGGGACCCGTGCTGCGCGCAGGATTCACCGACGTGTTCGTGACCGGAATGGACACGAGGTGAATGAGTGTGAGGCATAGGCCGATAGCAATGGGAGCAAACCCGTTCGGCACTCGTTTATCAGTGGAGCCCATGATGACGAGGACAAAGAACATGGTCATCACGATCTCGGTAAGGAGACACGCGACGAGCGAATAGCCACCGGGCGAATGCGCACCGTAGCCATTCGACGCAAAGCCGCCGGCGGTCGTGAACTCGTCCTTGCCGCTTGCAATGAGGTAGAGAACGCCTGCGGCAACAGCGCCGCCGACAACCTGCGATATCCAGTAGGGCACCATATCGCGCACGGGGAAGCGCTTGCCGGTGACCAGGCCAAGCGTGACAGCCGGGTTCAGGTGAGCGCCGGAGATGTGACCGATCGCGTACGCCATCGTCAGTACGGTGAGTCCGAAGGCGAAGGCTACGCCGACGAACCCGATACCGAGGGCAGGGAACGCGGCCGCAAGCACGGCACTGCCGCAGCCGCCGAGAACAAGCCAGAAGGTCCCGAAGAACTCAGCAATGCAACGCCTGGAGAGCGGAATCGTCGTCATGGTTCACCTCGGTCTGTCAGTGGGATCGCAACTCTGAGTTGGAATCTGTCGGTGGCGGTGCGCTCGAATTCCTTGGCGGCAGAGTGAGCGAGGAGGTCAGTTTGAAGCTGAGCCGCGATTCCGACTTCAGCGTGATGTCGCGATTGCCGGTGGCTGCGCCTGCAGTACCCGCCCCCGCACCGATCAGTCCGCCGATGAGCGCACCCTTGCCGCCGCCGGCAATTCCCCCGATGAGGGCGCCCCCACCTGCGCCGCCGCCAACCATCGCCGCTGTGCGCTTGCCCTTGCCCTTGGACACCTGGGTCATCACTGCAGTGCGGATGGGATAGATCTGTCCGTTCATGTGGATGCTGTTCAGTGCAAGGCCAAGAGTTGCTCCACCTTTGAATCGTCCGGCGGCATGAGCCTCAGTAACCGTGCCGATAACTGCCGTGCCGGCGGGGATAACCTTGTCGCCCTTGACGACGACGAGCGACGAGAGCGTCGTGTCGAACCGCTGACCTTCCTCGCTCAGCTTCGATCCAAGCTGCTGCACCAAAGTGACATGAAGAACGGTCCCAGCCGGAACGACGATGGGCGGCGGCGGCGGCGGCGGTGGCGGTGGAGCTGGCGGTTGTGACGCCTCTACAGGTGCGGGAGCAGGCGGAGGCGGCGCAGGCGCACCAGCAGCGACATTGGGAGCTGCAGCAGTTGGCGACGAAGCCGGCGCCGCTGCGGATTGTGATCCAGCAACTGCAGGCTGGGATGAATTCGATGAGGCCGATGTATTCTGCGCAGCAGATTGAGACGCTTGCGTCGCGGTTGACGTGCTGCTCCTGCAGCCGGCGCTTGAGAGCAACGTCGCCGGAATCATCAACGCGAAAAAGATGAGCTTCCTGAACATGAGAAATCTCGGCAAAACACAAGCCTAGCGACGGCTGCAAGCGCGTGGAACTGTTATCTCTGCCAGCCGCGGACTTACGCCTTTGGGCCGGGTGACTGAGATGCGGTTGAATCAGACATTTCCTTGAGTCGACTATCCAGCGCATCGCGCTGTGCGAGGTAGGTCGTTGTGGAGGGAAAGGCCAGATAAAGGCCGCGCTTTGAGATCGTTCGGAGCAGGATATCCAGGACGCTCTGTTGGCGGATGAGGAACTCGTCATATGTGTGGGCTAGAACGTATGCGAAGCACTCGATCCGGAAGGATGCCCCGCTCATTCCGATGAGATTGATCCTCGCTGTTCCCGGCTTCACGTTTGGGTCGGCCGTCATTGCATTCTTTAGCTCGGCAATCACCTCTTGAAGTGTTGTTGGAGGCGTATCGGCGCGGAGCTCCAGCGAGTGCCGGAATAAGAACATGTCTCTTAGGGTGAAGTTCTCAGAGCTTTTTTCCGCGATTCGTGAGTTGGGGATAGAAACAACAGTGCGCTCAAGGGTACGCAGGCGCGTGGAAGAGAGGCCGATCTCTTCTATCGTGCCAGTCTGATCACCGACTCGGCAGTAATCTCCAACGCGGATTGTTTCGCGAACAATAAGGGAGATTCCACCAAACAGGTCTTCAAGCGTCTTCTGCGCTGCAAGTGCCAAAGCAATGCCGCCTATGCCCAGGCCGGTCAGCATTGCAGAGACGTTGACGCCGGCGTTGGCGAGCAGGATAAGGATGCTGATGATGACAGTCAGCAGCTTGATTAACCGTTGCGTGAGGCCAACAATTGCGACCTTTCCGGACTGTTGCGCAAGCGCGAGTCGTCGGACTGAGAACGACCCGAAGAGATCAATCGTGCGCATGAGTAACCATGCGCAACCGACAAGAAGGAAGAAGTTCGCGGCGCGGTGCCAGTAGTGGCGGGCGAGAACAGAGAGGGAGAAGGTCTCTGCTACGCGAAGAGCGACGGATAGCAACAGGATCCGTACCGGCTGCTTCAGTCGACTGACGGCTTCCGCCTGCGTTTGAAGGCTGCCCAGGTGAAGAATAAGGCGTACGAGGAATAGCAGGAGGCGGGCAGCCAGCGACGACGATACGATTGCGGTGACGATCGCAAGTGCGATGAGAAGCCAGCGCCAGAGGGCGACGCCGAAAACATACTTATCTCGCAGCCATCGCGGAATCCAGCCTGGCGGTTCTCGACTTTCGATATGAGCATACGCATGCGGGATCCTCTCCAGAGTCTCCGCGGAAAAGAGCCAGACGGACGGACCCTCTGGACGTTGCACGCGATCAAGAAGGACATCGACGTCCCCCGTGGGAAGCTTCGCGACACCGATCTTTTCGCGCTTTACGCGAAAATTGTCCCGCACGTCGCCCTCTTGTTTGCGCGAGAGCTTGTCGATGCTGGACGAGAGGCTTGCGTCCAGCACAGCCTTGAGTTGAGTCGCTAGAAGCTCCGCTTGCTTTTCTGGAAGTTTGGTATCGAGGTACTGCGTGGCCAGCGCCAGGTCGTTGTTGTTAACTGCCTGCAGAAATCCGATGACACATCCATAAGGCGAAGATCGCCCCAGGGGGTCTTCCGGGGGAGGCGGAGGAACTACGACAGCTGGCGTTGGAGTCGGCGTTGGAACGGCCGTTGGAGGTGCAGGCACCATTCCGAGCGCGGGATGCTTCGGCTTGCTGACCGGCGCGGCTGCGGGGCGCTGCGCGACAAGATTATGGATCGTAAGCAGGCTCGCAAAAAGAAAGATCGTCCGAGAAAGCCCGCTGCTGTGACGAGAGGCCATCACAGAGGTTCTCCTCTCCTGGGTGGTAAAAGAACTGCCAGAACTTACGCCGGCAGGCCTTCTCAGACCGTCCGGTAAAGCTCCCTGCAGGCTCACGAGCGAGGATTTATTACGCGACTCGGCTCTTAGGCCGGTCGGCATCATTCGTCGTTCAGGATCAGGCGTTCTCGAAGCGCAAAGCGAACCAGATCCGCATTGTTCTTCAGGCCAAAATCCTCCATGATCCGGTATTTGTGGAATGCGATTGTTCGCGTAGTGACGTTGAGGACCGAGGCCGCTTCCTTCATGGAGCGACCTTCAGCAAGGAGTTGGAGAACCTGCCTCTGACGTTCGGTGAGTGCTTTGTTGGCACTCGCATGCGGGTCTCGGATGAAATGATCGACGAGTTTCGCCGCGATCGAGGGGGTGACGTAGGAGCGATCGCTAAGGACCTCTCGAATCGCCTTCTTCAACTCAGTGCCTGCAGATCGTTTCAGAAGATAGCCTGCCGCCCAGGTCCTGAGCGCCCTCGACGCGATGCTCGGATCTTCATTCATCGTCACAACGATGAACTTCATGCGCGGAAATTGTTTCTTCAGCGATTGGCCGGCGTCGATGCCGTTCAGCATTGGCATACCCAGATCGATCAGTACGAGATCCGGCACGAGCTCTGTAGCAGCGATGATCAGGCTCTTGCCATCCTCCACCACTCGCAACACGTCATATTCATCTTCCAGTGAGCTCCTCAGCGTGTCGCCAACAAGCTTGTGATCGTCTGCGATCATGATTCTCGGTCGGTTCACTGGCACCTCCG
>DASYBN010000467.1:0-3644 GCA_036500785.1 Acidobacteriaceae bacterium | reverse complement strand
GCGGTTGCGAATGACTCGATGCCCGAGTTTCTGTTTCACAACAAGGGGGACGGCACCTTCGAGGAGACCGGATTTCTCGCCGAGATAGCAGTGGATGGTGATGGACGGACCTATGCGGGTATGGGCATTGCCTTTCAGGACTTCAACAACGATGGCTGGCCCGACCTGGCGATCACGAACCTCGCGAACCAGAAGTATGCGTTGTATCGCAACAACGGCGACGGGTCGTTCACCTATGACACCTATGCAACGAGTCTTGCATCGATGACGCTGCTGCATTCCGGGTGGGGCATTTACTTCCTGGACTACGACAACGACGGCTACAAGGATCTGCTGGTGGCGCAGGGTCATGATCTCGACACGGTCGAGTTGAACTATCCGCAGGTGCACTACAAAGAGCCGATGCTGCTGGCCAGAAATATGGGCAATGGGACATTTGTCGATGTGTCGGCGCAGTCCGGCGATGTGTTCAAGCAGCGGTGGGTCGCAAGGGGAATGGCCGTCGGAGATTTAGATAATGATGGCCGGCTGGATGCCGTCGTGACGACGAACGGAGGGCCGGCCTATCTTCTGCACAATGAAACGCCCACGACGAATCACTGGCTGTCGCTGCTGCTCGTGGGGCATAAGAGCAACCGGGATGCGATCGGGGCTGTGATCAAGGTCACGACGACCCATGGCGCGCAGTACTGGACGGTATCGACGACGGGAAGCTACCTTTCGTCGAATGACAAGCGGGCGCACTTTGGGCTGGGGGCGGATACGACGGCGCGCAGCATCGAGATCTCGTGGCCGAGCGGCATTCATCAGACGCTGACCGATGTAGCGGGTGATCGCGTAGTTCGTATTGACGAGCCGAATTCGTCAGCGGCGGCGGCGGCGAAATGAACCTCTTGCGATGGGCCGTGAGGTGCGTGGGGGGGCTGGTAGTGATGTCCACCGTCGGCAGTGGATTGATGTGCGCTCAGCAACCGGTGTTGTCCGATCCCAATTCGGCCACCACTGTCAGCGCGGGTCCGCTGGCTGACGTGCAGGCGATGCTCGATGCGGGCAGATTTCGCGAGGCGGAAGGGGCATTAAGAGTCTACTTGCGGGACAACGATCTTTCGGGCACGGCGCACGCGATGCTGGCCTATGCGCTGCTGCGCGAGAACAAGCCTGCGGACTCTCTGAAGGAGTACACGCGCACGGCGGCGATCGAGACGCCTTCGGCGCAGATGCTGGAGCATGTGGGACAGGACTACGTGCTACTGGGCGACTGGGCCGACGCGGACAAGTGGACCTTACGCGCCGTGCAGATGGATCCCGCCGATGCGGATGCGTGGTACAGCCTGGGCCGCATACGTTACAGCGAACAGCGATTCAGCGATGCGCTGTCCTGCTTCCAGCAGGTGCTGAAGCTCTCACCGAAGAGTGCAAAGGCGGAGAACAATCTGGGGCTCGCGTATGAGGCCATGAACCAGACGGACGCGGCCGTGGAGGCATATCGCAGGGCGATTGAGCTGCAGAAAGAGGGGCCGCACGATCAATTGAGCGAGCAGCCGCTGCTGAATCTCGGTATCGTGCTGCTGCACCGAGGAGAGCTGGGCGAGGCTGAGCCTCTGCTGACGCAAGCCGCGGCGCTGGCGCCGAAAGACGCTCGGATTCATGAACAGCTGGGCCACCTGTACATGCAGAAGGCGGACTACGTCGCAGCCCAGCGCGAGCTGAAACAGGCTTGCGAACTCGATCCGAAGAACTCTGGACTGCATTTTCTTCTAGGTCAGGCGTACCGTCACCTTGGGCGGCAGCAGGACGCGCAGGCGGAGTTTGCCGTCTCGGCGCAGCTTGCGAAGCAGACGCCATAGCAGCCTCGATTTTTCGCAGAACGCAAGTGTTCATTTTTTTGGTATTGACATACATACCGGTGGGTGTTTAGCGTTTTGGAGGCCAAAAGAAAACGGTTACACGGCAGCGAATGTTACCGCTTTCAGATCGGCCTGGAACGAATGCAATGCTTTAGACTCCCGCAGTCTTTTTGGAGAGCCCGAATGTCAAAGTCCTCTGCAAGCTGGCGGTTTGCCGGTTTTTTCCTGTTTGCGATGATGTTGGCCGGCGGAAGCGCGATGCTGGCCCAGTCAGTGCGCGGTTCCATCGGAGGAAGCGTCACCGACCCGACCGGCGCCCTCATCCCGGATGCGACGGTGACCGCGACCAACACGGGGACGGGTGGAAAGACGGTCACCCATACCACCGCGGCCGGCGTCTATCACTTTCCCGACCTGCCCCTCGGGACGTACACGGTGACGGCGACAGCGACGGGCTTCAACACCAAGTCCGCAACGGGAGTGCTGGTCCAGGTCAACAGCACGACGCCTTTGAATCTTTCACTCGCCTCCGGAACCGTGAACGAGGTGGTGACGGTCGACGCCAGCGGCAACCAGCTACAGACCGAGAGCTCGGATATCGGCGGCGTCGTATCGAACAAGCAGATTGAGGATCTTCCGCTATCGCTTGCAGCCGGCGTCGGTGGCTTGCGCTCGCCCGAGAGCTTCGTGTTTCTGCTCCCTGGCACGACCGGACCGGGCAGCGGCACCAGCGGCGGAGCTGGCCAGGCCAACAACGGCGTCTTCTTTGCGCGCCTGTCAGGCGGTCAGGCGTACGGCGCCGAGGTGCTGCTGGATGGCGCCAGCATTCAGCGCAGTGAAAACGGCTCGTCGTTCGATGAGACTTCGCCCTCGATCGAGGCGCTGCAGGAGTTCAAGGTCACGACCTCCACTCCTTCAGCGGAGTTTGGCCGGACAACGTCAGGTATCGAGAGCTTCTCGACAAAATCCGGAACCAATGATTTTCACGGTATCGGTTACCTCATCGTCAAGAACCGTGTCTTTGATGGCAACAACTGGTTCTACAACGGATACAAGGCAGAGAACTGCGCGACCTTGACTGAGCTTCAGTGCACCTACAGCAGGCCTCAGGACAGCAAATACGACTACGGCGGGATCTTTGACGGTCCTGTGTGGATTCCAAAGCTGTACAACGGAAGGAACCGGACCTTCTTCCTCTTTGCATGGGAGAAGTATCAGCTGAAGCTGGGCGGCGTGACGCTGTCCACGGTTCCGACGGCCGCGGAGCGGGGCGGAGACTTCAGCGATATCCTTGGCAGCGCGTCGTCGCCCGTACCAGGCGGAACTGTAGTTCCAGGTTACTCCTATGACGTTCTGGTAAATCCGTGCACGGGCCAGCCCGTTCTATACAACCAGATCTTCGATCCCCGTACGACTACGCAGATTTCGCCGGGGGTCTTCTGCCGTCAGCCGTTCCCGGATAACAAGATCCCGACGACCCTGTTCAGCGCGGCGACGCAGACGCTGATCCAGGGACTTCCGCTCCCGAACCAGGCGCCAACGAGCACGGATGTTTCCGGTTATCTCAACAACTACTCTTATTCATCGGTAGCGCCGAATACCAATACCACCTACACGATCCGTATCGATCAGAACTTGACGGACAAGTCGAAGCTCTTCGGCAGCTACAGCACGCGACAGAACTTCAAGATCACGGCTCCCGCCAACATGGCGGAGCCCTTCAACAATGCAGGCTACATTCAGACCTTTACGACGCATTACGGCCGCGCAGGCTGGGACTACAGCTTTACGCCGACT
>DASYBN010000466.1:0-2993 GCA_036500785.1 Acidobacteriaceae bacterium | reverse complement strand
CGCTCACCTTTGCACCGCGCAGGACGTCTACTGAGATGTAGTAGAACCTGACTCCGGAGTCAGACAAAGAATGAGTGCAAGCGATGTGATCGTCTTAGGCGGCGAACGCCGCCGGGGTCCCGGTCCCTTTTCCCTCGGCTTGGGGGAGACCGCGGAAAGCGTAAAATCAGCGCGGATGACACCAAACGCAGCCGCGCCCAGTAGTCCGAGCACCCGCGCCCGGCTCACCGCCGAGCAGATGGAGGCTCGCCAGCAGCAGCGCGCGGAAGACGATGAGCTGATCCGCGCCGCGCAGAAGGGCGACCGTTCAGCCTTCGACGCCCTGGTCCGCCGCTACGACCGCAGCGTTCTGCGGCTGGCGCTGCACATGCTGGGCAACGAGCAGGACGCCCAGGACGTGCACCAGGACGCCTTCATCAAGGCCTACCGGCATCTCTCGAACTTCCGCTTCGAGTGCTCGTTCTACACCTGGCTCTATCGCATCGTGACGAATCTGTGCCTCGACCAGCTTCGCCGCCGCAAGAGCCGCAAAGAAGATCCCTCGACCGTGATGGACGCCGCCGGCGAGGAGATGGACCTGATGGCGAACATCCAGGACGAGCGCTCGACCGCAAATCCGGCGCGCGAACTGGAGCGGAAGAACATGAACGCCGCGATTCAGAGTGCGTTGGATTCACTCACGCCGCGCGAGCGTACCGTCTTCGAGCTGAAGCACTACCAGGGCCTCAAGCTCCGCACGATCGGCGAGATGCTTTCGACGACCGAGGAGACGGCCAAGAACACGCTCTTCCGCGCCACACGAAAGTTGCGGGCACGGCTCGCCAATGTGCGGTAGGTCGAGTCAAAGAATCACCGCTGGCGGGCGGGACACCAAAACGATCCGCTGCGGAGCACGACGAAATGCGTTGCATGAAGTGCGTTGGAGAGGCTGGTTGGAGTACGCATCATGAACTGTGAGAGTGCACAACTCAATATTGTCCTGGCTCAGTACGGCGAGCTGCCGGACGAGCTGCAGCTTCCGCTGGAGCAGCACCTGAACAGCTGCGACGGCTGCCGCCGCGAGTGGAATGCAATGCTCGCGCTCGGCGAAGATCTCGCGCAGGTTCCGGTCGTCGAGCCCTCGCCAAACCTGCTCGCTTCCTCGCGCATGCGGCTGGATGAAGCGCTGGACGCGATCCCGCCGCGCTCCGCCGTGCAGCGCATCTGGGGCAGCGCCTTCCGCTGGTTCGGCTACGTGCAGGGCGCGCCCGCGCTGACGGTGCTTCTGGTCGGCGTCGGCTTCCTTGGCGGCAACGTCATTGCGCGCTACCAGGCCGCACATGCACCGCAGCTTCCGCGCCCGGTCTTCACGTCGAACGCCTCGCAGGGTCCCATTGCCAACGTCGCAGGGATCGTGCAGACACCGAATCCGCAGATCGTGCAGGTGAAGTACAACCGCCTTGTGCCGGAGACCGTGCAGGGCTCGATCGACGATCCGCAGATCCGTCAGCTGCTGATGTTGGGCACCAAGCTCGCCGCGAACCCCGATGTGCATAAGGACGCTGTCTCGCTGCTGGTCAATCAGTGCCTCGCCGCCTCGGGCTGCAACGATGACAGCGCGAACGGAACGGACTCGGTGCGCGGCACGCTGCTCGCCAGCCTGCGCTATGACAAGAGCTCGCAGGTGCGGCTCAAGGCGCTCGAAGGTTTGCAGCCGTACGTCTCGCAGGACGAGAATGTGCGCGACGCCGTACTCGACGTGCTGATGAACGATCAGAGCGCCGATGTACGCAGCGCAGCGATCTCGATGCTCGAGCCTGTGCAGGCTGATTCGAGCGTGCGTCGTGTCCTGCGCTCCGTCTCGACGCAGGATGCGAACCCGGCCGTTCGCAACGCCTCCTATCAGGTACTTCAAGGCTCGGCTGATATCGAGTAAGGTGCAATCGATGCAGCATGCAGCCATCATCCGGAGAGTGTGGCGGAGCGGCTTCCGGAAATCGTGGCGGAGCAGACTCCGGAACGCGGCACCTTTGCGCCGCACGAGCAGGACGCGCCTCGCGAGCCTTTCGCTTGTGCTGCTGCTCTCTCTCTCACCGCAACTGAGCCGCGCCGCTTCCGGGCGCACAACCACGCAGCGTCCGCCCGGCTATCTCGGCATCGAGTTTCACGACCTCACCGCAGAGCAGGCCGAGTCGCTGCATCTCCGCGGACCCGAGGGCGTCGAGGTTCTCCTCGTCGATCACGATGGGCCCGCCGCGGCTGCAGGTCTCCGTCCGCACGATCTCATCACTGGCATCAACGGGCACGCGGTCGCCAGCGGAGAGGCGCTGCGCCGCACGATCCGCGAGACCGGCGCCGGCGTGCAGGTGACGCTCGCGGTCTTCCGCAATGGCAATCCGATTACGATCCGCACGAAGCTCGCGAACCGCGAGGACGTGGAGCGCAAGGCATGGCTGCGGCTCACGCAGCCCGAGCCCGCACCGCCGGCGCAGGCCACCGTAGAAGGATTCAGCGCGACCTATGTGGGCACCGCGCCCGCGCCGGCACCTGAGCCGCACAGCCAGAGCTTCATCGGCACCATGCTGCACGGTCCGTTCACCGGGCTGGAGATTGAGGCCATGCCGCCGCAGCTCGCCAGCTACTTCGGCGCTCCGAGCGGCGAAGGTCTGCTGGTGCAATCGGTCGCGAACGGCAGCCCCGCAGCGGTCGCCGGCTTCCAGGCCGGCGATGTCATTCTGCGCGCCGGCAATCAGCCCATGCACACGGCTTCCGAGTGGACCAAACAGCTCCACGCCAGCAAAGGCAAGTCCCTCACGCTCGATGTTCTGCGCGATCATCATGCGATGACGATGACGCTCGAGTCCGACGCGAAGAAGCGCTAGCCGTCCGAATAAAACTCAAAGCACGCGACTGTAACGATAGCCCGCAGCCGTGAGCGCCTGCAGCAACTCCTCCACCTGCTCGCGTCCGCGCGTCTCCATCGTAATGTCGATCGCCGTATCGCCCAGGTTCAC